>DASXYJ010000233.1:0-21083 GCA_036502565.1 Gammaproteobacteria bacterium | reverse complement strand
CGGCTGCACCTGCGCCAGCATCTGGTCCACGGTCATGGGCGTGGACATCACCAGTTCCGCGTCGGCGGGGATCATGGGCTTGTCCGGCGAGCCGGCCTTGATGCTGATGGCGGCGTTGCCGATCACCGAGAGCTTGCTGATCTCGGCGGTGGAGTCGGTGCGGATGAGCTTGTGGAAGCGCTCCAGGATCTCCATGGTCACGGCGATGCGGTTGTCATCGGAGAGGCTGAGCCGGCTGACCTTGCCCACCTGCAGGCCGTAGACCATCACCGGCGTGTCCACCGTCACGCCCTGGGCATCCGTGATCACGGCATGCAGGGTGAACTTGGCCGCGAACAGGTCCTTGGTCTGGCGGTTGAAGGCCAAGAGCAGGAACAAGGCCAGGATCGCCAGCAGCACGAAGACGCCCACCAGGCGCTCGCGCGCGGTGTAGTTCAGGCGGTGGATGTAGTGGACTTGTTCGCGTTCGGCCACCGTCTCACCTCTGGTCCGTGTCGAGGAAGTCGCGCACCTCGGCCTGGGTCGAGGCCGAGAACGGCTTCCATCCGTCGAAGCTTCCGACCCACTGTGGGTGCAGGAACACGATCTTGTCCGCGTGGCGCCGCACGAAACCGAGGTTGTGGGTGGCGATCAGCACCGCCAGGCCCTTGTCCCGGGTGAGTCTCCGGAACACCGCCGCCTCGCGTTCGCGGCAGGCGTTGTCGGTCATGTGGAACGGTTCGTCCAGGAACATCAGTTCCGGAGACAGCATGAGGCAGCGGGCGATGGCGAGCAAGAGCCGCTCGTGCTGGTTGAGGTAGGCGGGCAAGAGGTCCTGCCGGCCGGGGTAGTCGAGGAACTTGAGCAGCTCCTGGGCCGCCGCCGCCACCTGGGTGGCTGACCCCAAGCGGTGGTACATGGCCGGCAGGGTCACGTTGATGAGGCCGTTCACCACCGAGAGCAGCGGCGCGCCTTCCAGCACATAGGCGGCACGCAGCCGCAGCGCGCGCCAGGCATCGGTGTTGAGCCGGGAGGAATCCTTGCCCAGCAAAGTCAGCGTCCCCGCCGCCGGCTTGTCCACCGCGGCCAGGGCGCGCAGGTAGGCGGTCTTGCCGCCGCCGTTGGGACCCACCAGGCACACGGTCTCGCCGGCCTTCACGTCAATGGAGAGCGGATGCTGCAGGGCCGCGCCGTCGGAGCGGCGCGGGCACAGCGCGGCGGCCTGCAGCAGCGGCGCCGCGGCGCTCACGAGACCACCGCCAGCAGGCCGTCGGCGGCGAACACCAGCACCAGGCTCATCACGATGGCGCGTTGGGTCTGCTGCGGCAGCTCGGTGGGCGAGACCCGCGCACGGAAGCCGTGGTAGCAGGCGGTGCCGGCGATGATGACGCCGAACAGCACGTTCTTCAGGGCGAACACCGCGATCACCTGCGGGTCCACGCCCTCCGCCATGCGCTTCAGCTGATGCAGGCTGGCGCCCTCGATGCCCAGCACCGTCATGATGAACACGCCGCCGAACAGCGCGATGCCGGCGAAGAACACCGCCAGCACGAACTGCGAGATGGCGGCGCCGATGATGCGCGGCGTGACGAAGAACTCGTTGACGTTGATGCCGAGCAGCTCGAGGCCTTCCACCTCGCCGCGCAGGTTCATCCCCCCTAAGTCCACCGCGATGGCGGAGCCCGACCGTCCGATCAGCACGATGGCGGTCAGCAGCGAGGAGAGCTCGTTGCCCACGATGTTGACCAGCAGCGCACCCACGTCCTGCTCGCCGCCGATGGTCTGGCCGAGCTTGAGGAGCTGCGAGGTGATGGAGAGGCCGACCGCGAGGCCGAGGAAGATGATCAGCGGCAGCGCATCCAGCCCGGTGAAGATCACCTGGCCGTAGATGTTCTGCAGGGTGGCGCGGTTGAAGACCCGGCCACGCCGGGCCCAGTCACGGAAGGCACGCAGCACGAACACCGTGAGGTCCACGATGTACAAGCCGAGATCGATGAGGCCCCGTCCCAGCCAGCCGATGAGGCTGCCGCGGGCAGCCCGCGCCTCCGCCATCCTGATATCCCCTGTCTTCTAAGGAGTCCCAGCCTAGAAGATGGCTGGGGGGCTAGCAAGCATCAGACCCGGGAGAACACGAGGTCGAAGACCTGGTGCCCTAGCCTCAGGCCCCGGCGCTCGAACTTGGTCTCGGGGCGTTCTGCCGGGCGCGGCACGCAGCCGCCGTCGCTGGAGCGGTTCTGGAAGGGCAGGCAGGCGTTCAGCACCTCCAGGGCATGGCGGGCATAGTCCTCCCAGTCCGTGGCGAGCTGCAGGGTCCCACCCGGCTTCAATTTGCGCGCAAACAGTTCCGCCGTATCCGCTTGGACGAGGCGGCGCTTGTGGTGGCGCTTCTTGGGCCAGGGATCCGGGAAGTAGATGAGGAGAGTGTCCAGGCTGGCGTCGGCGACGCGCTCCCTGAGGAAGGGCACGGCGTCGTCCGGATAGATGCGCACGTTGGCGAGCCGGCCTGCCTCGATGTCGAGCAGCAGCCGGCCGACGCCGGGCTGGTGTACCTCGCACCCCAGGAAGTCCTGTTCAGGATGCCGCCGTGCCAGCTCCGCCAGGTTGTGGCCATCGCCGAAACCGATCTCGAGCGTGCGCCGGGCATCGCGGCCGAACAGCGCCTGCAGGTCCACCGCGCCTTCCGGTACCGCATAGCGGGGCAACACTTCGCTCAGGGCGCGGGTCTGGCCCGGTGTCATCCGGCCCTGGCGCAGTACGAAGCTGCGCACCCGGCGCATGAAAGCTTGCTCGTCCGTCATGGGACTTCAGAAGAACAAGCCATCGATGGGGGACGAGGCCGAGGCGAAACGCTTGCGCGGGATGCGGCCGGCCAGATACGCCTCGCGGCCCGCCTCGATGGCCTTCTTCATGGCCGAGGCCATGAGGATGGGATCCTTGGCCAGCGCCACGGCGCTGTTCATGAGCACGCCGTCGCAGCCCAGTTCCATGGCGATGGCGGCGTCGGAGGCGGTGCCCACGCCCGCGTCCACCAGCACCGGCACCTTGGCCTGCTCCACGATGGTGAGGATGTTGTAGGGATTGCGGATGCCGAGGCCGGAACCGATGGGTGCGCCCAGCGGCATCACCGCCACGCAGCCCAGGTCCTCCAGCCTCTTCGCCACCAGCGGGTCGTCGCTGGTGTAGACCATCACCTCGAAGCCTTCCTTCACCAGCACCTCGGCGGCCTTGAGCGTCTCGCTCACGTCCGGGTAGAGGGTCTTCTCATCGCCGAGCACCTCGAGCTTCACCAGCGTGTGGCCGTCCAGGAGTTCCCGCGCCAGGCGGCAGGTGCGCACCGCGTCTTCGGCCTTGTAGCAGCCGGCGGTGTTGGGCAGGAAGGTATAGCGAGAGGGCGGCAGCACTTCCAGCAGGTTAGGTTGGCCCTCGTCCTGGCCCAGGTTGGTGCGCCGCACCGCGAAGGTGACGATCTCGGCGCCGCTGGCTTCCACCGCGCGGCGGGTCTCGTCCATGTCCTTGTACTTGCCGGTGCCGATGAGCAGCCGTGAGCGGAAGCTGCGGCCGGCGACGCTGAAGCTGTCGGCCGGATTGGCCGGCTGTTTGATGGCGTTCATTCGAGTTCCATATATATGTAGTTTCAGCCCCCACCTATGGCGTGCACTATTTCCACCTTGTCGCCTTCCCTGAGCTCATGGGCGGCATGGCCGCTGCGGGGCACGATTTCGCCATTGACCTCCACCGCCAACCGCTTTCCGGTCAGCGCCATGTGCTCCAACAACTGCCGGGCCGTGAGGCCGGTGGGCAGGTCGGTGGGCTGGCCGTTGACGTGCAGGAGCATCGGAGAGGTCCGGGAGGGGCAGGGAGTCGGTGATTTTACCGCAGCCCCGCAGCACGGCTAGAATGGCTGTGTCAGGCTCGTATAGTCGGGCGGGTGTAGTTCAATGGTAGAACTCCTGGTTCCCAACCAGATAACGTGGGTTCGATTCCCATCACCCGCTCCATGCCCCCTTCATTAAGTGCTTTTTTGGTTTCCTGAACCCAGTACCTCATCGATGGTATTCATCCGGTAACCACCTGGCCGCTCTGAATCCATCGCCATTCCGACCTGTTCGGACACGAAATTCCCCAGTCGCATCAAGGGATTAAATATCCCATAGGTGCGTTATGCTTGAGGTCGAGGGGCGGCCCGCGACGAGCGGCGTGCGCCAAGAAGGAACGGCGCGGAACAGGGAAAAGCCGCACGTATGTCTGAGTCAGTATCACCGCTGTCGAGCACTCTTGATCAGCCCAAGAGCCGGTCCCAAGTGGGCGGCTGGGGGACCGAGCGCGGCTGCGCCCTGGTCTTGGCCAGCCTCGCCGTCCTCACCCTTCTCGCCTGGAAGCTGATCCCCGCCGTCGCCGTCCTGCCCCCCGCCTGGACGCTCATGCATCCCACCACCGCCGCCGGCATGCTGGTGGTGGCTGCGGTCATAGGCACTTCCGGTCCCGGGGCCGCCGGCTGGCACCGCACCCTCAGCTGGGCTGGCGCTGGGCTGCTGGTCCTGCTGAGCTTAGTCGTCCTGGGTGTGCAAGTGGGCACCGCGCGCCTGCCGCTCAACGACTGGTGGGTGGCGGGCACCAGCGCCATGTCGGCCCAGAGCGCCCTGGGCATGCTGCTGGTGGGGATGCTCTTGCCGCTCTCCCGTGTCTACCGGGGCCCGCTGTCGGTGACGGCAGACGTACTGGCCCTGCTGCTGGTGGATTTCGGCCTGGTGATGCTGATGGGCTACCTGTTCAGCCTCGCCAGCTTCTTCGGCGAGAGCGACGCCATCCGCATCGCGCCCCTGAGCTTCCTGTGCTACCTGATCGCCACCGGCGTGGTGATCCTGCGCCGCAGCCAGGGCGGGGTGCTCGCGGTGCTGCGCGGCGGCGGCATCGGCAGCCGCATCGTACGGGTCGCCATCCCGCTGGCGCTGCTGTTGCCCCTGGCCCTCAGCCTGGTGCGAGCCTACGTGGTGTCGGTGGGCCTGCTGGAAGCCGCCTATGCCACCGCCGCTTCCATCTCCGTGGTGTGCTTCTGCATCGTGCTGTTGTCGCTGCTCATGGGTTGGCGCATCAACCGCCTGGAACACGAGGTGCGCGGCCTCCTGCAGAAGCGCTCCGACGAGGAATTGCAGGCCAGCGAGCAGCGCTATATGGACCTGGTGGAGCAATCCATCAGCGGCTTCGTGGTGCGCCGCGCCGATGGGCGCCTGATACTGGTCAATGAGGCCTATCGCAAGATGACCGGTTATAGCCGCGAGGAACTGCTCACGCTCTCCGCCAAGGACCTGGTGGTGGACCAGGGCGTGCTGGAACGGGTGCGCCGGCTCGAGCCCGGCCAATCGACCCACATCGAGACCTTCCTCAGGCGCAAGGACGGCGGCCTGCTGGAAGTGGAATACGTCACCCAGAAGACCCGCGACGGCAACCTGCAGAGCGTGCTGCTGGACATCAGCCATCGCAAGCAGTTGCAGAAGCAGCGCGACGAGAGCGAGCGCCGCTACGCCGAGTTGGTGGAGCAGGCGCTGGAAGGCATCATGGTGCGCCGGCCTGATGGCACCATCGTGTTCGTCAACGCCACTTTCTGCCAGATGCTGGGGCACAGCCCGGACGAGATGACCCGCCTCAACATCCGCGACATCGTGCATCCTGCGGACGCCGAGACCATTGAGCAGATCCGGCAGCTCGGGGCCGGAGGGCACCTGCAGTTGCAGAAGCGCATGCTGCGCAAGGATGGCAGGGCCATCTACGTGGAAGTGAGCGCCAAGCGCCTGCGTAACGGCGACATCCAGACCACGGTGCAGGACATCAACGAGCGCCACCTGGCCGAGCAGCGCGCCCTCGCTTATATGGATGAGCTGCAGGAGATGTCGCGGCGCCTGGGCGAGGCCCAGGAGACCGAGCGCCGCGCCATCGCCCGCGAGCTGCACGATGAGATCGGCCAGTCCCTCACCGCCACTCGCATCAACCTGCGCGACCTCAGCCAGCAGGCCGTCGACTCGCCGCTGCAGAAGCGCATCGCCGATACCGAGGAGATCATCGCCGAACTCCTGGGCAAGGTGCGGCAGATGTCCCTGGAACTGCATCCTTCCGTGCTGGACGACCTGGGACTGGCGCCGGCCCTGCGCTGGTGCGTGCGCACCCGCGCCGGCGGCAGCCCCATGCAGGTGGCGCTGCACCTGCCCGAGGAACTGCCGCGCTTCAATGATATGGCGGAGATCACCCTGTTTCGGGTGTTCCAGGAGGCGCTCTCCAACGCGCTCAAGCACGCCGGCGCCGCGCATCTGGACGTGACCTTGGAGTACGCCGGCGGGCGGTTGCGGCTCGCGGTGAAGGACGATGGCAAGGGTTTCGACGCCGCGGCCGCGCGCCGTGAGGCACTCTCGGGCAAGAGCCTGGGGCTGCTCGGCATGCAGGAACGGGTGAGGCTCGCCGGCGGCGAGATCGTGATGGATTCGGCGCCCGGGAAGGGCACCGAGGTCCGGGTGATGTTGCCCGGAGAGGAACGCTGATCTAAGTTGTCCAAGCTGGGAAGCAAGGAGAGACGATGCGCATCCTGATTGCCGATGACCACACGCTGGTGCGGGCGGGGCTCACCTCGCTCATCGCGCGCCTGCCGGGCATGGAAGTGGTGGCGGAAGCCGCCGACGGCCGCCAGGCCCTGCGCATGGTGCGCGACCTGCAGCCGGACATGGTGCTCATGGACATCGCCATGCCGGGCCTGAACGGCCTGGAGTCCGCCGAGCGCATCCACAACATCCATCCCCAGACCAAGATCATCATCCTCTCCATGCACGCCAGCGAGGAGTACGTGGCGCAGGCGCTCAAGGCCGGCGCCTCGGGTTACCTGTTGAAGGATGCCGCCACCGCGGAACTGGAGATGGCGCTGAAGTCCGTGTCCATGGGCCAGTTCTATCTCAGCCCCGCCATCTCGCGCCAGGTGGTGGACAACTTCCTGCGCGGCGGCCCCTCCGGCCTCGACCTGCTCACGCCGCGCCAGCGCGAGATCCTCCAGCTCATCGCCGAGGGCAAGGGCACCCGCGACATCGCCGAGACCCTGCACCTCTCGGTGAAGACCGTGGAGACGCACCGGGCGCAGCTGATGGACCGCTTGGACATCCACGACGTGGCAGGCCTGATCCGTTATGCCTTGCGCAAGGGTCTGATCTCGGCGGACGGTTAAGCAAGGCCGCATTGGGTTTATCGCGCCGGCCACCCCCGGTGCGCCCTCCCGCCGCGCCGGTCGTGGTAACCCGTCGGTAATGTCGCCTCCCGCATCTCAGGGAATCCCTGAGTCCTAATCAGGGAAGCCCCAATGCCGCGGATGGGGACGGAGGGGCACAGTAGCTCCCGTACCTCTGGGGCCTGCGCATAGACGAAGAGGACACCGCACAGGGAAGCGGCCGCGCAGGTTCCCGGTAAGCCCAGGAGGCTTGTCGTGGAGACCAAGGAAAAAAAACCGATGCGGACGATCCTGGTGGATGACTATCCGCCGCTGCTGGCGGCGTTGGCGACCCTGTTACGCACCTATGACGGCATCGAGATCGTGGGCCGCGCCCACACCGGCAGCGATGGCCTGAAGCTGGCTGCCGAGCACGATCCCGACTTGGTGCTGGTGGACTTCAGCATGCCGGACATGGACGGGGCCGCCGTGACGCGCCGCCTCAAATCCGGCCAGAGACCCCCGAAAGTAGTGGTGATGTCATTCCATGCGGAACCGGAGTATCGTGATATGGCGATGCGTGCGGGGGCGGACGCCTATCTGGTGAAGACCGACCTCTACCATGAGCTCTTGCCGCTCCTGGAGAGCATCGCCGTCTAGCAGGGAGCTGGACGACCCCAGGGATGTAGGGAAGCACGCATGGACCGCAGGCCGCTATCCGTCTCGAACGGGCCGTTCGGCTCCTCATCCGCCGCTGAGTTGGTAGCGGATCCCCGCCTGTTGCGCGGCGAGCAGCGCGTCTTCGAACGCATGGCCGCCGGCGCCGAGCTCAAGCCCATCCTCGAGGAGATCGTGCGCCTCTGCGAGCGCTTCTCCCGCCATCACACCTTATATGCCGTGCTGCTGGCCGACGAGACCGGCAAGTACCTCAACGTGGCCGCGGCGCCCAACATGCCGGCCAACTATTCCGAGCTCGCCTCCGCCACCCCGGTGGCGGCCGACTCCAACCCCTGCGGCGTGGCCGCCTGGACCAAGCAGCCGGTGATGGTGGAGGACTTCACCAGCGACCCGCGCTGGAAGGTGCTGGCCCGCGAGGCCACCGAGCTCGGCGTGCGTGCCGGCTGGTCGCTGCCCATCCTCTCGCAACGCGGCAAGCTGCTCGGCACCTTCGCCGCCTATTCCAAGGAACCGGCGCGCCCCGCCGCCCACGACGTGGCGCTGATGGAGCGCTTCGCGCACCTGGCGCGCATCGCCATCGAGAAACACCAGGCCGAGCGCACCATCGAGCGCATGACGCATTTCGACGGGCTCACCGGCCTGCCCAACCGCTCCTCGCTGCTCGACCACCTGGACGAGGTGCTGCTGCGCGCCGAGGCGCCGCCGGCGGCGCTGCTGCTGTTCAACCTGGACAGCATGAAACAGATCAACGACACCCTGGGCTACGAGTTCGGCAACCGCTGCCTGCAGAGCGTGGCGGAGCGGCTCGGCGAGGCCCTGGGTGCCCGCGCCTTGCTGGCGCGGGTCGGCGGCGACGAGTTCGGCGCCGTGCTGCTGGACGGCGACACCCAGGAACTGCAGCCCTCGGTGCGCAAGTTGCTGGAAGAGCTGACCCTGCCGCTCGACATCGACGAGCGCACCGTGTTCCTCACCGCCAGCCTCGGCATCAGCGTCGGGCCGCGCGACGGCACCGACGCGGACACCCTGTTCAAGCACGCCGACGTGGCGCTGCACCGCGCCAAGCAGCGCGGCCGCAACGGCTTCCAGTTCTTCGATGCCGCCATGAACGCGCCGGCGGCACGCCGCGTCGCGCTGTTGGGCGAACTGCGCCACGCGCTGGAGCGTGGCGAGTTCCAGGTGCACTACCAGCCGCAGGTGGACCTCGCCAGCGGCGCGCTCTCCGGCGCCGAAGCCCTGCTGCGCTGGCAGAGCCCGGAGCAGGGCGAGGTCTCGCCCGCGGAGTTCATCCCCTTGCTGGAAGAGACCGGCCTCATCCTCACCGTGGGCGAGTGGGTGCTGGAACGGGTGTGCCGCGACCGTCTCGACCTGGAAGAGGCGGGGGTCATGCCGCCGCGCCTGGCGGTGAACCTCTCGGCCCGTCAGTTCATGCAACCGGACCTGGCCGAGCGCATCGAGGCCTCCCTGAAGCGCCACCGCGTCCCGGCCGACGGCATCACCTTCGAGATCACCGAGAGCCTGTTGATGCGCGACCCCGTGGACGCGGAGCGCGTGCTGCGCCGGCTCAAGGACATCCACGTCAAGATCGCGCTGGACGATTTCGGCACCGGCTACTCCTCGCTCGCCTACCTCAAGCGCTTCCCGGTGGACGAGCTCAAGATCGACCGTTCCTTCGTCGCCGGCGTGAGCCACTCCACCGCCGATGCCGCCATCACCGATACCATCATCCGCCTGGCCCACAACCTGGGGATGCAGGCACTGGCCGAGGGCGTGGAGCACGAGGCGCAGCGCGCCTTCCTGGAGATGCACGGCTGCGACCGGGTGCAGGGTTACCTCACCGGGCGGGCCATGGCCTTGGACGAATTCCGCCGCCGGCTGGAACGCGAGCCCGCTGCCCGCGCGCACACCGAACCCGGCACGCAGGGGCCCGGTGCCCCCGCCGCGCGCTAGGACCCCTGCGGCCAAACTGTTACCATGCCTTCATACCCGCCCGGGGGCCGCGGCCCGCCGGCCCTGTTCGCGCGCGACGCGCCAGAGGGATAGGCAACCCCTTCCATGAAGAAAGCGCTGAAGATAACCGGCATCGTCCTGGGGATCCTCGTGCTGCTGGTCATCATGCTTGCGGTGGCCCTGCCTTTCATCCTCAACCCCAACAGCTTCAAGGAAGAGATCGCCAAGCTGGTGAAGGAGCGCACCGGCCGCGAGCTGGTCATCCAGGGTGACATAAAGCTCTCCATCTTCCCCTGGCTCGGCATGCAGATCGGCCCCGCCGAGCTCTCCAACGCCAAGGGTTTCACCGGCACGCCTTTCGCCGCCATCAACGAGACCGACGTGCACGTGCGCTTCTGGCCGCTGCTGCACCACGAGATCGAGGTGGGCGAGGTCAAGCTCGACGGCGTGAACCTGGACCTGGAGAGGGACGCCGACGGCCACGACAACTGGCAGGACATCAGCGAGCACCTGGCGCACGCGCCGGCCCAGGGCGAGGCCAGCGCCGGCCGCAACATCGATCTCAGCGTGGCCGGCGTCAACATCACCGACAGCCAGGTGCGCTGGACCGACGCCGCCAAGCACCAGCAGTACACCATCAGCGACTTCACCCTCAAGCTCGGCGCCTTCGCCTCGGCCAAGCCCCTGTCGGTGGAATCCGCCTTCGACTTCACCGGCACCAACCCCGCGGTGCAGGGCCACGTGGACTTCAGCGGCACCGCCGCCGCCGACCTGGAACATCGCGTCTATACCGCCGACGCGGCCAAGCTGGAGCTGCAAGCCCAGGGTGACGCGGTGCCGGGCGGCCAGCTCAAGGCCACCCTGCGCTGGCAGCACCTGGCCTACAACCAGCAGCAGGCCACGCTGGCGGTGAACGGCCTCGACGCCGGCGCCTACGGCATGAGCCTGCAGCTCGAAGCCCAGGGCAAGGACATCGGCAAGGACGCTAGCTTCAGCGGCAGCGCCAAGCTGGCGCGCTTCTCGCCGCGCGAGGCCCTGAAGGCGCTCGGCCACGCCGACCTCACCCAGGCGCGGGACGCCGGCGCCTTCAGCGCCGCCTCCGGCAGCTTCGGATTCACGGCCGGCACCAGCTCGGTGGCCTTCAACAACGTCGACTTCAGTCTCGACGACAGCCACATGACCGGCAGCGCGGCCATCAAGGACTTCAAGACCCGCGCCATGAGCTTCGACCTCAACCTCGACAAGCTCGACGCGGACCGCTATCTCCCGCCGCAGCAGCTCGGCACGCCGGATCGCCCACGCGAGGCCCTCGATCTCGACAACGTGGGCGTGCCGCTGCGCACCCTGCGGGTGCTGGACCTGCAAGGCCACCTGCACGTGGGCAGCCTCACGCTGCTGGGCGCCAAGGCCTCGGACTTCGACATGACGTTGGGCACCCAGGGCGGCCAGCTCGCCATCAAGCCCTTCAGCGCCAACCTCTACGGCGGCAGCCTCTCCGGCGACGTGGCCATCGACGCCCGCGAGAACAACGGCGACCAGCCGCTGGTGACCGAAGACCTGGAGCTCAAGGGCGTGCAGATGGCGGGCCTGGGGCAGGACCTGCTGAGCAGCGCCAAGTTCTCAGGTGCCCTGGATCTCTCCGCCACGCTGCGCGCCCAGGGCCGTATCTTCCGCGAGCTGCGCCGCAGCGTGAACGGGCGCATGACCTATCAGGTGAAGGACGGCGCGCTGGAAGGCGTGAGCGTGTGGGATGCCATCGCCCAGGGCTATGCCCGCGGCCAGGGCAAGACCGCGCCGGCCAGCGGCGCGCCGCGCACCGAGTTCACGGACCTGCACGGCACGGCGAACCTGAGCCACGGCGTCATGTACGACAAGGCTTTCAGCGGGGCGTTGCCGTCACTGGCTTTGAGCGGATCCGGCAAGCTCGATCTCGCCGACCTCACGGTGGATTACAGTCTCAAGGGCCGCGTCACCGGCAAGCCGGTGGCGGGGGATGCCTCCTTGCGCGGCGCCGCGGTGCCGCTGCATGTCACCGGCACCCTGGGCAGCCTCAAGGTGCAGGCGGATATGTCGGGTGTGGCCAAGGAGCCGGTGGTGGAGAAGAGCGGGGGTCACGGCGGGGAATAAGCCTCAGGGTCCGAGGGGTCCATCCATCATGGACCTTCCGCGCTGGAGCCAGCATGCTGCGTGAGTTGAGCCTGAGTCTGGGCGGCCTGATGCTGGCGAGCGCATCCTGCGCCGCCACGGCCGCGGACTTCCGCTCCCTGGAGGTCTCGCGCGACGGTGCCAGTTACGAGGTGAAGGCACTCATCTACCTCGCAGCGCCGCCCCAGGCGGTGTTCGCGGTGCTCACGGACTACGAACATTTCACGCGCATCTCCGGCAGCATCCTCGAGAGCCGCCGGGTGCAGCAGCTCGACCCGGCCGATACACTGGTCTATACCAGTACGCGTTTCTGCGCGCTGTTCTTCTGCCGGCACGTCAAGGAGATGCAGAAGGTCACCCAGGATCCGCCGGGCGACATCCGTTCCGTGGTGCTGCCGGAGCAGAGCGACAACGTCAGGTCCGGCAGCGCCACGCTGCACCTGCAGGCGGAGGGCGAGGGTACCTTGCTCGACTGGGCCATCCGCATCGAGCCCGCTTTCTGGGTGCCACCGCTGCTGGGGCCGCTGTTGGTGGAGCGCAGCCTGAAGGCCGAAGGCCGGCGTTCCGCCGCCGGCGTGGAGAAACTGGCGCGGGAGCGCGCGCACCTGCCGCCCTTGGAGAACAGCGAAGACCATGCCAAGAGCGAGGACAAAGCCCAGGACCACGGCGGAGGCTAAGAGCTTCGCCTCGCGCCTGCTCGCCTGGCATGCGCGCCACGGCCGCCACGACCTCCCCTGGCAGAAGCGCCGCACGCCCTACCGGGTGTGGGTCTCGGAGATCATGCTGCAGCAGACCCAGGTGGCCACGGTGATCCCGTACTACCGGCGCTTCCTGGCGCGCTTCCCCACCCTCCAGAGCCTCGCGGACGCGCCGCAGGACGAGGTGCTGCACCTCTGGACCGGTCTCGGCTACTACGCGCGGGCGCGCAACCTGCAGAAGGCAGCGCAGCTTATCCGCGACCAGCACGGCGGCCGCTTCCCCAAGGACATGCAGTCGGTGCAGGCGCTGCCGGGCATCGGCCGCTCCACCGCCGGCGCCATCCTCGCGATATCGAGCGGCCAGCGGCATCCCATCCTGGACGGCAACGTGAAGCGCGTGCTCACGCGCCACGGCGCCATCCCCGGCTGGCCCGGCGACAAGCGCGTGGAAGAGCAGCTCTGGACCCTGGCGGAGCGCAACACGCCGAAGACCCGCAGTGCGGATTACACCCAGGCCATCATGGATCTCGGCGCCACCCTCTGCACCCGCAGCCGGCCGCGCTGCGGCGAATGCCCCGTGGCGGCGGACTGTCAGGCCCGCAAGCAAGGCTTGCAGACGAGCTTCCCATCGGGGAAGTCCCGCAAGGCCTTGCCGGTACGGCGCACCCGGATGCTGATGTTGGTGGCGGATGGGGCAGTGCTCCTGGAGAAGCGCCCGCCGGCGGGCATCTGGGGCGGTCTCTGGGGTTTCCCGGAAGTGGCGGCGGATGCCGACGTCGCGGCCTGGTGCCGCGCACGTTTCGGCGCGGCACCGCGCGGCGTGAAGGCCCACGCAGAGCTGCGACATACTTTCAGCCATTTCCACCTGGACATCGAACCCTGGGAAGTGCGACTCTCCGCCGCCGCGGCGGTGGCGGATACCGCCGATAGTCGCTGGCAAGTCTTGGGCGAGACGCCCAGGCTCGGCCTCGCGGCGCCGGTGAAGCGGCTCCTGGAGACCCTGCAACCTGAACGGAGAAGCTAGAGATGGCGCGGATGGTGCAATGCGTGTTGCTGAAGCAGGAGCTGCCGGGTCTGGAGCGGCCGCCGTATCCCGGCGCCTTGGGCCAGCGCATCTACGAGCAGGTGTCTGCCCAAGCCTGGCAGCAATGGCTGCGGCATCAGACCATGCTCATCAACGAGTATCGGCTTTCGGTCATCGACCCGAAAGCGCGGAAATTCCTGGAGGCGGAGATGGAGAAGTTCTTCTTCGGCGGCGGCGAGCTGGCGAAGCCCGAAGGCTATACGCCGGAACAGTGAATCAGTCTTCCGTGGCGGTCAGGTACGCCACGCAGAAATAGCGCCGGTCATCGGTCCACTGCTGTTCGATCTTGAAGCCGGTCCGGGCTGCCAGGGCCGCGAAACCCTCCAGCGTGTACTTGTGGGAGCGCTCGCTCAGGATGTGCTCCCCGGCGCGGAACGTGAAGGACTCTCCCGCCACCCGCACCTTTTGATCCTTGGTGCTGACGAGGTGCATCTCGATGCAGCCTTCCGCGGTGTTGTAGACCGCGCGGTGGCTGAAGCGGCGCAGGTCGAAGTCCCCGTCCAACTCCTGGTTGATGCGTGACAGCAGGTTCAGGTTGAACTCGGCGGTGACACCCGTCGCGTCATCGTAGGCCTGTTCCAGGACCGTCACGTCCTTGCGCAGGTCGATGCCGATGAGCAGCGCGCCATCGCGGCCGGCCAGGTGCCGCATGTGGCTGAGCAACTGGCGCGCCTCGGCGGGCGCGAAGTTGCCCAGGGTCGAACCGGGGAAATACACCGCGGTGCGCGCCGCGGCGCGGGCCGGGGCCGGCACATCGAAGCGCTGGTTGAAGTCGGCGCAGACCGGGAGCACCTCCAGCTTCGGATACAGCCGGTTCAGCTGGTCCGCTGCGTGCAGCAGGTGCTCCCGGGCGATGTCCACCGGCACGTAGGCCACCGGGTCCCGCAGGTGCTCCAGCAGGAGCCGGGTCTTCAGGCTGGTGCCGCTGCCCGGTTCCACCAGGATCAGCTGCTCCCCCAGGGCCGCGGCCATCTCGGCCACGTGCATCTCCATGATGCCGAGCTCGGTGCGGGTGACGTAGTACTCCGGCAGCTCGCAGATGGCGTCGAAGAGCTGGGAGCCGCGCTCGTCGTAGAAGTACTTGCAGGGAAGGGTCTTCTGCCGTCCACGCAGGCCCGCCAGCACCTCCTCGCGCATCTCGTCGCGGCGCGGCTGGTAGTCCCGCAGGGTGACCGAGAGTTCTTCCGTGGTCTGCATCAGGCGTCCTTGGCGAGCCGCAGCCCGGCGAACTGCCAGCGTTGCTGCGGGTAGAAGAAGTTGCGATAGCTGGCGCGCAGGTGGCCGGCGGGCGTCACGCAGGCACCGCCCTTGAGCACCATCTGGTTGGCCATGAACTTGCCGTTGTACTCACCCAAGCCGCCGGCGAGGGGCTTGAAGCCGGGGTAGGGCGCGTAGGCGCTGGCGGTCCATTCCCACACGTCGCCGAACACCTGGGTGCCGCTGCCGGGCGCCGGCTGGAACAGGCCGCTGTCGATGAAGTTGCCCGCCAGGGGCTGGGTCGCGGCGTAGCTCTCCCACTCTGCTTCCGTGGGCAGGCGCGCGCCGGCCCAGCGGGCGAAGGCATCGGCCTCGTACCAGCTGAGATGACAGGCCGGCGCCGTGTCCACGATCTCGCGCTGGCCGCCCAAGGTGAATTCGTTCCTCAAATCCTCATCCCAATATTGCGGCCGGTCCCAGCCTTCCCGCTGCACCGTGGCCCAGCCGTCGGACATCCAGAGTGAGGTATCCCGGTAGCCGCCGTCGTGCACGAAGTCACGGAACTCGCTGTTGCTCACCGGCCGGTCAGCGATGGCGTGGGCCGTCACCAGCACCGGGTGCCGCGGTGTCTCGTTGTCGAAAGCGAAACCGGCGCCGTCGTGTCCCATGGAGACCTGACCCGCGGGGCGGTCCAGGTATTTCATCGGCCGCACAGTGCCCGTGGGTGGTTTCGGCAAGGACCGCCAGGCGGGCTTCAGGGGATTCAGGGAGAAGAGATGCTTCACATCCATGAGCAGCAGCTCCTGGTGCTGCTGTTCATGGTTCAAACCGAGCTCCAGCACCGGCGCGAGCGCTGGATCCGAGCCGCGGGCTTCCAGCAGCGCATGCATGCCGCTGTCCACGTGCTCCCGGTAGGCGTAGATCTCCTGCAAGGGGGGACGGGAGAGCAGGCCGCGGGAGGGACGCGGGTGACGCGGCCCCACGCTCTCGTAGTAGGAGTTGAAGAGGTAGCCGAAGTCCGGGTGGAAGGGCTGGTAACCGGGCTGGTGAGCCACCAGCAGGAAGGTCTCGAAGAACCAGCTGGTGTGGGCCAGGTGCCACTTCGCGGGACTCGCGTCGGGCATGCTCTGCAGCACCATGTCTTCCGGCCCCAAGCTCCGGCACAAGGCCACCGTCAGCGCCCGCACTGCGGCGTAGCGTGTTTCCGGCGCCGTGTCCGAGAGGGATGCGGCCGAGGGGCGGAGCTGGGTATTCATCTGAAGCCTTATTTGCAGGGTAGAGGCGGCCTGCGCCCGTGTCAAAAGGGACTTTTCCCCCTTGACCCGGCCCGCCCGGACCGGTCTAATACCGGCCCTTCGGGCGTATTTCCGCCCGATTGTCTGAAAATGACCCGATGGCCAGGTAGCTCAGTTGGGTCGTCGCATGCGACGACGCGAGGGCAGGATGCCCGAGCTGGTACGGCCCCAGGGAAGGTAGCGCTAAGAGTCATTAAGCAGCCCAAGATGGCCAGGTAGCTCAGTTGGTAGAGCAGCGGATTGAAAATCCGCGTGTCGATGGTTCGATTCCGTCCCTGGCCACCATTTCCGCAGCATCTACGACTTAATACGTTCATCCGCCCTTTGTAGCTTCTACATATAGGGATGGAATCGAACCACCCAATCAGCCGATTCCGCCCCTGGGCGAGCCATAGCCGTCTGGCTGTGGCGAGCGCCGCCGTCGGGAGCGGCGGCCGGAAGGCACCAGGGATGGCATGAACTATTCAAGATTCAGATAGCCACTCTCTGATCACTGTGCATAGCCTAGCGGCTGGGTATCCTGTCCGCTGTCAAAAAATTGACGGCGGAATCGAACCACACCCAATAGGATTACGCCTCTGGGCGATGCGGCCCGTTTCGGCTGCCGAGCGCCGCCGCCGGGGTTCGCCGCATGCGGCGAACGGCCTACAGGGATGTAGGCCCTGGACCGCTAGCGGCACACGATGTGCCGCACAGCGGGCGGCAGGAAGGCATCAGGGACGGCGTGAGTAATCACTGTGACAAATGTTTGTCTCGTCCGCTGTCAAAAAATTGCCGGTAGGAAATCTAGAGTGAGCGGGCTTCAACCCCCATCCGCGAGGGCGACCGGTCGGACCTTGTCGACCAGTGCGGCCAGGAACGCATCGGGCGCGGTCATGAAGGCGAAGTGCCCTGCATCCGGGATCAGCACCAGTTCCTTCTTGGGCGCCTTGACGAGCTTGAAGTAATCCACCGCCGCCGGCGTGGGTGTCATGATGTCGTCCTGCCCCTGGATGATGAAGAACGCCGTATCGATGCTGGATGCCGTCTTCGGCAGGTCCAGTTTCATCTGGTCCGGCAAGGCGTGGTCGACGCTGAACTGGAAACCGTCCTGATAGTCCTGCATGTCTTTGGGGTATTTGGCCTGCAAGACCGGCAGTTGCGCGCGCAGCCCCTGTATCCACGCCTTATCGGACGGGGCCATGGCCGGCCAGATGTTCACCGAGAAAGCCTGCTTGGGGTCGGTGAGATCAGGTCTGCCGTCTGTCTCCAGTTTCTTGATGGCCGCCGTGTCCTTGTCCTGGCGCGCCTTGGCCAAGGCCATGTCGTATTGGGTGTTCATGCTCGCAGCCCAGCTCTCGGCCTGGCCGGTGCCTACGTAAGCGGCGAACAGCTCGGGCTTCAGCTTCACCATGCGGATGGCGATGCTGGACCCCCACGAGTGCCCGAGCACGATGATCTTCTTCTTGCCAAGGGTTCGGCACAGGTACTGGGTCAGTTCGATTCCATCCTTGGCGATACGGTCCAGCGAGAAATCCGGCGTCTTGGCGCCGTAGCGGCCGTAGGTGTGGCCGGCGCCGCGCTCATCCCACAGCACCACCGTGAACGATTTCTCCCAGGGGATGTACCTATCGGCCAAGGGCCACTGGGATTCACCGGGGCCGCCGTGCACCACCAGCAGCACCGGATTGCGGCGGTCTTCGCCCTTGATGCTGATCCACTGGTCTATGCCGCCGATCGAGACGAACGAGGTCTGGTCGATGCCGGCAGCCGGCTTCTCGGCCGCGCAGCCAAGCGTGGGCAGCAGGAGGAAGCCGAGGATGGCGAGGGCGCTGGGCAGGGCATATGGGCGCATGGTGTCTCCTATGGACAGGCTGAGGACCGCAGCTTCGGCTGTCTCTACGGGATGCGCGAGATGCTCAAAAGGTCGCAGGCTCGCTCAGGTGGCTTTCTCGCCTGGTGCCCGCAACTCGTAATGGTCGAAGGAGCGGGGTGCGCCATCCTCGTGAGGATGAGCATGCAAAACCTTATTTCCCCGGGATCACCCCGAGCCCCATGAGCCAGGTGTCCACCAGGTCCGGCCAGGCGGTGATGGGGTCCTTCGTCCGGCGCAGGCCGAAGGCATGCCCGCCGTGGGCATAGAGGTGTATCTCCGCCGGCACGCCGGCCGCCTTCAGGGCGATGTAGTAGGTCAGCGCCTCACCGTCGTCCACGTGGTCGTCTTCCGCCTGCAACAGGAAGGTGGGCGGCGTGCCCTTGGTGACAGGCACGTTCGGATTCAGTGTGCCTTGATCGGTGGTGAGATGCCCCGGGTAGATGGCGATGGCGAAGTCCGGGCGGCAGCTCTGTTTATCCGCCGCATCCACTGCCGGATACAAGCGCTTGTCGTAGTGGGTACTGATCGAGGCCACCAGATAACCGCCGGCGGAGAAACCGATCACGCCCAGCTTGTGCGGATCGATGCCCCAGTCCCTGGCGTGGAGGCGCACCAGGCCCATGGCCCGCTGCGTATCTTCCAGCGACTGGGTCGGCACCGTGAGGTTGTCCTTCCGGCAGTTGCACTTCCAGTCATAGGGCAGGCTCGGCACGCGGTACTTGAGCAGCACGCAGGTGATGCCCCGCATGTTCAGCCAATCGCAGACTTCGGTGCCTTCCAGGTCCATGGCCAGGATCTCGAAGCCGCCGCCCGGTATCACCAGCACCGCGGCACCGGTGTTCTTCCCCTGCGGCGCATACACCGTCAGCGTCGGCTGGGTGATGTTGCCCGCATAGTGATAGGTCTTGCCGGCTATGAGTTTCTCGTGCTCGGTCTCACCGACGTACTCAGGGCCCTTCACCGGCTTCGCGTCCGGCGGCGTGCCGGGCCAGAGCGGCACCTGGATATGCCCCGCAGTTGGCTGCCAGACCTCGTCGGCCTGCGCCTGCAGGCCGAGTCCCACGAGCATGCAGCAGAGCAGGATCCTGAGTCTCATGTCGCGTCTCCGCGGTTCAGGCCTTGAGGGTGGCCATGTCGATCACGAAGCGGTACTTCACGTCGCCCTTCACGGTGCGATCATAGGCCTGGTTCACGTCCTGCATGGCGATCTTCTCGATGTCGCAGACGATGCCGTGCTTGCCGCAGAAATCCAGCATCTCCTGGGTCTCCGGTATCCCGCCGATGAGCGAGCCGGCCATGGAGCGGCGGCGCAGGATGAAGGGTATGCCGTTGACCTTCTTCAGCGCTTCCACCGCACCGACGATGACCATGGTGGCGTCGCGCTTCAGCAGGTTCATGTAGGGATCGGTGTCGTGACCCACCGGGATGGTATTGAGCAGGAAGTCGAAGCTGCCTGCCGCGGCCTGCATGGCCTTCTCGTCCGTGGAGATCAGCACCTCGTCCGCGCCGAGCTTCTTGGCGTCCGCGCCCTTGCCGGGAGAAGTGGTGATCATCACCACCTTGGCGCCCATGGCGTGGGCGAACTTCACGCCCATGTGGCCGAGGCCGCCCAGACCGATGACGCCGACCTTCTGGCCCTTGCCTACCTTCCAGTGCTTGAGGGGAGAGTAGGTGGTGATGCCGGCGCAGAGCAGCGGTGCCGCGGCCGCAGCGTCCAGGTTCTCGGGGATGCGCAGCACGAAGCGCTCTTCCACCGTGATCTTGTCGGAGTAGCCGCCGAAGGTGACCTTGTGCGGTGTGCCGCCGATCTTGTCCTCGCCGTTGTAGGTGCCGGTGAAGCCCTTGTCGCAATACTGCTCCAGGCCCGCGTCGCAGGAAGGGCAGCCGCGGCAGCTGTCCACCATGCAGCCCACGCCGGCCAGCTCGCCGACCTTGAACTTGCTGACCTTGCCGCCCACGGCCTTCACGCGGCCGACGATCTCGTGGCCGGGCACGAAGGGATACTTGCTCCAGCCCCATTCGTTGCGCGCCGAGTGGATGTCGGAGTGGCAGATGCCGCAGTGCAGGATGTCGATGACCACGTCGGTCGGATTGGGATCGCGGCGCTCGAACTTGAACGGCGCCAGCACGCTGCTGGGGGATTCGGCGAAATAACCCTTGGCTTGGATCGTCATGGACCCTCCTTGTATAGGGGGCTCAGGGTACACCCGGCCGGTGCGACGCGTGGTTACCGGCGGTAAAGCGAAGGGGGCCTCGCGGCCCCCTTGCTGTCGTCTGCGCCTGTCGTGTCAGGGGCTCTTCGGCGCCGTCCACTTCTTGAGCCAGGCGTTCACCGTGTCGTGCCACTGCACGCTGTTCTGCGGCTTGGTCACCCAGTGGAACTCGTCAGGGAAGGTCAGCAGTTCGCTGGGGATGCCGCGGCGCTGCAGCGCCGTGAAGGCGCTCAGGCCCTGGGACAGGGGGATGCGGAAGTCGTTGGCGCTGTGCACCACCAGCATCGGCACGCGCCAGTCCTTCACGTAGTCGAGCGCGTTGAACTTCTCGAAGTTGGTCGGATGCTGGAACTGGGTGCCGCCATTCTCGTGCTCGGCGAACCACAGCTCTTCGGTGGCGTAGTACATGATGCGGTTGTCGAACACGCCGTCGTGGTCGACCAGGCACTTCCAGGGCTTGTTCCACTTGCCCGCCATCCAATAGATCATGTAGCCGCCATAGCTCGCGCCCAGGGCGCAGGCCCGGTCCGCGTCCAGGAAGGCGTAGTCCTTCAGCGCCGCGGCGTAGCCCTTCTGCAGGTCCTCCAGCGGCCGGTCGCCCCAGTGCTGGGAGATGGCGTCGGTGAACTTCTGGCCGTAACCGGTGGAACCGTGGAAGTTGATGGCCACCACCGCGAAGCCCTGGCCCGCGTAGGTCTCCGGGTTCCAGCGGTAGTGGAAGTCGTTGGTCCAGGCGCCCTGCGGGCCGCCGTGCACCAGGAAGGCGATGGGATACTTCTTGCCTTCCACGTAGCCCACGGGCTTCACCACGT
>DASXYJ010000232.1:0-5490 GCA_036502565.1 Gammaproteobacteria bacterium | reverse complement strand
CGCCCTGGACGCGGAACGCACCCTCATCGACTTCTACGAGCGCAAGGGCGACGGGCGCCTGCCGGAAGCGCAGAACACGCTGAAGCTGCTCCTGGCCCTGAGCGGCATCGATCCCCAGAAGTCCAGCCGCAGCGGCGACTCCCACATCATCCTGGCCGCCTCGGGCCGGTCCTACTGCATCCCGGTGACGGTGGGCATCGATCCCTGCTATCCGCTGGATGTGGCCGCGGAATACTCCATCCTCACCCGCTCCGAGGCCGCGCGCCTCAAGCTCAAGGTGATCCCCGCCGGCGTGCAGGTGCGCACCAAGTTCGGGCCGCTGGTGGACGCGGACGTGGCGCTGGCGCCCTCGCTGCTGCTGGGCAACCTGCAGTACCAGGATGTGGTGTTCCTGGTGATGCCGGATGCGGCCTTCACCTTCAAGGGCTTCACCACCCCCGGCGTGCTGGGCTTCCCGGTGCTGGCGGGCATGGGCTCGCTCACGGTCCGCCGCGGCCACGTGATGGATGTGCCCAAGCTCATCAACACCAAACGCGTGGACGACATCGCCCTGGACGGCAACGAGCTCCTGACCCAGGTGATGTTGGGTGACCGCACGGTGCTGTGCCGGGTGGACCTCAGCGCGGAACACAGCGTGTTCTACAAGTCCTACTACGACCTGTACAAGGACGACGTGGAGAAAGCGGGCAAGCCCCACAGCGTGCACGGCAACGGCATCACCGGCGTGCATGCCTACCAGAGCTACCGGCTGCGGGACATGCAGCTGAGCGTGGCGGGCCGCCCGGTGAAGCTCCACAACGTGGATGTCTTCACCGAGAAGCGCACCAGCAAGGACTATCTGCAGTGCAATCTGGGCCAGGATGCCTTCAAAGACTATAGGTCTTACACCATCAACCTGGCGGCAATGTCCTTAACCTTGGACTAGCCTCGGCTCACTTCTGTAAGTGGGCCTTGAAGAATTTGACGGTGCGCTCCCAAGAGTCTTTCGCCGCCGCTTCCTGGAAGTTCTTGCCCGAGGGATTGGCGAAGGCATGGCCCGCGTCCGGGTACTCGTGGATCTCGGCATCCACGCCGGCCTGCTTCAGGGCCGCCTGGAAGGCGGTCACGTCCGCCACGGTGATGCCCATGTCCTTCTCGCCGAAGAAGCCGATCAGGGGCATCTTGAGGGTCTTGAGCGTCGCCACGTCCGTCACCGGCTGGCCGTAGTACATCACCGTCGCGTCGAGCTTGTCCGGGAACAAGAGCGCGGTCTGCAGGGACCAGCCGCCGCCGAAGCACCAGCCGATCACGCCCATCTTGGTGGCATGCTCGTGGTCGTGCAGGTAGGCATAGGCCTGCTTCAAATTGTCCTTGGCGCTGTCCTTGTCGGCCATCACGGCCTTCATGTACTTGGTGGCGTCGTCCGGGTTCTCGGCGGACTGGCCGTTGTACAGGTCCACCGCCAGGGCCTCGTAGCCCTCGCCGGCGAGGCGGTCCGCGGTCTTGCGGATGTTGTCGTTCAGGCCCCACCACTCGTGGATCACGATGATGCCGGGCAGCGGACCCTTCGCGGCGGTCGGCCGCACCAGGTAACCTTTCACTTGCTTGCCGCCGACGGTGGCATATACCACTTCGCTGCCCGTCACGGGCTGTGCGGGAGCCGGCACCGTCACGGGACTGGCATTGGGCGTGTCGTCGTGGTGCATGGCAGCCATGGCCGCCAGGTACTGGGCGTCGGTCATGTTGGCGAAGGCCGAAAGGGAGAAAGCGGCAAGGGCGAAAGCGAGGAGGAATGACGACACGCGGCGCATGAGAGTCTCCTTACGGGTTATTCACCTTCATATATACAACCTGATGTACAGGTTTCTTCCACGACGACCTTGGAAAGAAGCGGCAAAGCAGGTTTGAGCTCTTTCCATATCCACCGGGCCAGGTTCTCACTGGTGGGATTGTCGAGGCCCGGCACGTCGTTGAGATAACGGTGGTCCAGGCGGTCGAAGACGGGCCGGAAAGCCGTCTTCAGCTCGGCGAAGTCCATGATCCAGCCGGTCTTGGCATCCACCGGGCCGGACACGTGGATCTGCACCTGGAAGGAGTGCCCATGCAGGCGGGCGCACTTGTGCCCTTCCGGCACGTGGGGCAGGCGGTGGGCGGCCTCGATGTGGAAAGCCTTGTAGATGTCCATCCGGCCATTATCCCTTGTGGGCCGAGCCCGAGCAAAGCCTCGTATAATCGGCGGATAAGTACGGGGCGGCCATGGCCAAACAGACCAGAAAGATCCGCGACCAGATCATCCAGCTCAAGCTGGAGCATCACGATCTGGACGTGGCCATCGCCCGCCTGGCGGAGGACCCCACCTCCGACGAGCTGCAGGTCTCGCGCATGAAGAAGCGCAAGCTGCAGCTCAAGGACTACATCTCCCGCCTCGAGAGCATGCTGATCCCGGACCTGGACGCTTGATCGACCTGCACACCCATTCGCGGCTCTCCGACGGCACCTTGAGCCCCGGCGAGCTGGTGGTGCTCGCCGCCTCCCGCGGCGTGACGATATTGGCGCTCACGGACCACGACAGCGTGGCCGGCCTCGCCCAGGCCCGCGAGGCGGCGCCGGAGGGCCTGCGCCTGGTGGATGGCGTGGAGATCTCCGTGAGCTGGGAGAACAAGACCCTGCACGTGGTGGGCCTGGATGTGGACCCGGCACACCCCACCCTCACCGCCGGCCTCGCGCGATTGCAGGATGTGCGCGACGTGCGCGCCCGCAAGATCGGCGAGCGTCTGGAAGCCAAGGGCATCCCCGGCGCCTATGCCGGTGCCATGGCCCTGGCCGGTGCAGCCAAGCCCACCCGTACTCACTTCGCTCGTTTCCTGCACCAGGCAGGTCACGTGCAGGAAGAAGCGCAGGCTTATAAGAAGTGGCTGGGCCGCGGTAAACCGGCGAACGTATCCGCCGAGTGGGCGAGCCTGGAAGAAGCCATCCATTGGATACACGCGGCCGGCGGCCAGGCGGTGCTGGCGCATCCCTTCCGTTACGGCATGACCCGCGCCTGGCTGGTGAAGGCCCTCACTGCCTTCAAGCAGGCGGGCGGCGATGGCATGGAGGTGGTGAGCGGCCGCGGCAACCCGGATGAGTTCCACACCGCGCTGCATCTGGCGCAGCGCTTCGAGCTGGCGGCTTCGGTGGGATCGGATTTCCACGCGCCGGCACCCTATTCGCAGCTGGGCATCAACGTGGAATTGCCGGCGGGTGTTCCGGCGGTGTGGAGCAGATTCAGGAACTGAGCTGAAGCTAGTCGATGGAAGAGTTGGACGTCTTCTTGAGGGTCTGTTTGAGCTGATCCACGGACACCGTCGCCATGATGGGATCGCCGCCGCCCTGCTCCGCCGGCTCGGAATCCAGCCAATCGGTGCGGGGCTTGGCCTTGGCGCCCAAAGACTGGAAGTCGAACTGCCGCGGGTCCAGCAGGTGTTCCGGCACCACGGTGGAGAGGGCCGAGAAGATGGTCTGGGTGCGGCCCGGGAACTTGCGCTCCCACTCCTGCAGCATGGCCTTCACGGCCTTGCGCTGCAGGTGCTCCTGGGAGCCGCAGAGGTTGCAGGGGATGATGGGGAACTCGCGCAGGTCCGCGTACTTCTGGATGTCCGTCTCTTCCACGTAGGCCAGGGGGCGGATGACCACATGCTTGCCGTCGTCAGACAGCAGCTTGGGCGGCATGGCCCTGAGCTTGCCACCATAGAAGAGGTTCAGGAAGAACGTCTCCAGGATGTCGCCGCGGTGATGGCCCAGGGCGATCTTGGTGATGCCGTTCTCGGCGGCGAAGCTATAGAGCGCGCCGCGGCGCAGCCGCGAGCAGAGGCCGCAGGTGGTCTTGCCTTCCGGCACCACCCGCTTCACCACGCTGTAGGTATCCTGCTCCAGGATGCGGAACGGGACGCCGAGCTCCGTGAGGTACTTGGGCAGCACTTCCTCGGGGAAGCCGGGCTGCTTCTGGTCCAGGTTCACCGCCAGGATCTCGAACTCCACCGGCGCGCTTTCTTTGAGCTTCAACAGGATGTCCAACAGGGTGTAGGAATCCTTGCCGCCGGAGAGGCAGACCATGACTCGGTCGCCGTCCTCGATCATGTTGAAGGCTTGAATCGCTTTTCCCACGCCGTGGCGCAGGCGCTTCTCCAGCTTCTTTTGATTGACGGACAGCTTCTTGGCGGGCGCGTTCATGGAGCGTATTTTACAGGACGGGCTCTGCAATATTCGCCTCGCGGGCGCGGTCAAAGCTCTATCGGACAGGAGAATACAGATGCGTCTCGGACTGATGGTTTTGAGCCTGGGATGGGTGGCCGGCAATGCCTGGGCCGCGCCGCAGGTGATCCAGGGCCCCGCCACGCGCGCGAGCCTGTTCGAGCTCTATACCTCCGAGGGCTGCGACAGCTGCCCGCCCGCCGAACGCTGGGTCTCCCAGCTGCAGCAGGACCGGCGGCTGTGGAAGCAGCTGGTGCCGGTGACCTTCCACGTGGATTACTGGGACGACCAGGGCTGGCGCGATCCCTTCGACCGTCACGCCTATACCGAGCGCCAGCGGCAGATCGCGGCACAGGCCAGCGGCCTGGCCGGGCGCGTGATCTACACGCCGCAGTTCGTGCTGGACGGGCAGGATTGGCGCGGCTGGCTGAACGACCATCCCTTGCAGGTGGACGACGGCGCCAAGGTGGGCGCCATCACGCTGGATGCGGACGCGCGCAGGGTGACGGTGCACTTCTCCCCCACCCAGGCGCGCGGCGAGGCGCTGGAGGCCCGCGTGGTGCTGATGGCCTTCGGCGTGGATGTGCCCGTGGGCGCCGGTGAGAACAAGGGCGTGACCCTGCGTCACGACTTCCTGGTGGTCGCGGATACCCGTGGCGGTCTCATCAAGGACAAGGACGGCGCCTACCAGGCGGTGGTGACACTGCCGGCGCCGGTGGCGGTGAAGGCCACGCGTTACGCGCTGGCGGCCTGGGTCTCGGCGATCGGCTCACCGCTGCCGATCCAGGCAGCGGGCGGCTGGCTGCAGGCCGCGCCTTAGGGCTTAGGCGCTGCTGCGCGCAGGTCTGCGCCGCTGCGCTCTTCCGGATAGGGCGTAGCCATCAAGCCCTCCCAGACCATGCGATTGAAGCCCACCGCGTCCACCCGATCCTCGCTTGAGAAATCCATGCCTTGCGTCAGCTTCGCCCAGTACGCCGCGGGATGGCTGGGCTGCGGCGCGGTCTCGCCCGGCTTGAGGATCCCCGGGATGGGTAACCGGGTATTGGCCAGCAACGGGGAAGGCTCGGCCTTGAAGCTCCAGCTGGGCTGATCGAGGTCGAAGACGTCGGTCATGGGCCGCGCGTTGGCGTCGAAGATGCTCAGGTGGTCGATGCCGAGTACATCCTCGATAGTGCGCAGCATGTTCACGGTGGTGTAGTAGTCGCTCACCACCGCCGCGTGCTTCACATAGGGCCCGACTATATAGAGGGGGCTGCGGTGCGCATCCACGTGGTCGGG
>DASXYJ010000231.1:0-5325 GCA_036502565.1 Gammaproteobacteria bacterium | reverse complement strand
GCTGGTGGAGACCTGCAAGCAATACATGGGCTACGAGCAGGCCACCCTGGAGAAGGTGATGCAGGCGCGCGCCGGCGTACAGCAAGCCCGCGAGTCCGGCGACGTGGGCGCGCTCGGTCCCGCCGAGAACGCGTTGCGCGCCAGCATCGGCAAGCTCTACGCGGTGGCGGAAGCCTATCCCCAGCTCAAGGCCAACGAATCCTTCCAGCAGCTGCAGTCGCGCATCTCGGGCCTCGAGAACGCCATCGCCGACCGCCGCGAGTTCTACAACGACAGCACCAACCTCTACAACACCCGCATCGAGTCCTTCCCGGAGCTGATCCTGGCCGGGCGCTTCAGCTTCAAGGAAGCCAAGCTGCTGGAATTCTCGGAAGACGAGAAGAAGGACGTGGACGTCAAGTCGCTGTTCGCGTGAGCTGATGTTCGACGCTTACTCCGTCCAGCAACTGCCGCCGGATCATTTCCTCGAGCTCTGCCTCTACGCCTGGGGCGCATTCCTGGTGGGCGGCTTCGGCCTGTGGCGCTACTACCGGCGCCTCACGGCGCTGAAGGACACGCCCCGCTCCATGATCCGCTCCGCCGCCCAGGGCTATGTGGAGCTGCAGGGCATGGCGAAGCTGATGCCCGGTCCGCGCATCGTCGCGCCGCTCACCGGCAAACCCTGCGTGTGGTGGCGCTACCGCATCCAGTCCCGTTCCCGCTCGCGTGGCAGCTGGAGCAGCCTGGACGGCGCGACCCACGACACCAGCACCGATATCTTCCTGATCCAGGATGAGACCGGGCAGTGCGTGATCGACCCCGATAAGTCCGACGTGATGCCCTCCGCCAAGGACTCCTGGAGCGGCGACACGCAGATGCCGGAGGGTGGTCCCGGCACCGGCAGCCTCTTCGGCCGCTACCGCTACATCGAGGAACGCATCGAGGAAGGCGCGGAGCTCTGTGCCCTGGGTTACTTCCACACCCAGGACCCGGTGTCCGGGGCCATGATCGATGAGGAGGTGCGCCAGCAACTGGTGGCCTGGAAGAAGGACCAATCCTGGCTGTTGCGCAACTTCGATACCGACCATGACGGCCAGATCGACATGCAGGAGTGGGACGCGGCGCGTCAGGAGGCGCGGCGCCTGGTGCTGGAGAAGGAGCGCGAGAACCTGAGACGTCCGCCGGTGAACCTGCTGAGCTTTCCCAAGGACGGCCGCCAGTTCATCCTCTCCGCCCTCCCGCGCGAACGCCTCTTGTTGCGGCTGAAGCTGTTGACCCTCGCCTCGCTGCTGCTGTTCTTCGCCGGCGGCGCGGGCGGCACCTGGCTCCTGGATGCGCGACTCGCCTCGCCGGTTTCGGTCAACTCTCCCGCCCCCTGAGGGCGTGTTAATCTTCACGGCCCATGAGCAATCCGCTACTCGACTGGGACACGTTCCCGCCCTTCGCCCACATCAAGCCTGAACACGTGGAGCCCGCCGTAGACGCGGTGCTCGCGGAGAACCGTGCCGCGCTCGAGCAGCTCGCCACGCTTCCCAGCCCTGACTGGCAGGACTTCGTGGAACCCTTGGAATCCTTGGGCGATCGCCTGCACAAGGCCTGGGCACCGGTGGGGCATCTCAACGCCACCATGAGTACGCCGGAGCTCAGAGCCGCCTACAACGCCTGCCTGCCCAAGCTCTCGGAGTACAGCACCGAGCTCGGCCAGGACGAGCGCCTGCAGAAGGCGTTCCTCTCCCTCAAGCAAGGCCCCGCCTGGGCGAGCTACTCGCCGGCGCAGCAGAAGCTCGTGGACGATGCGCTGCTGGATTTCCGCCTGGCGGGCGTGGACCTGCCCGCGGAGAAGAAGGCGCGCTACAAGGCCGTGTCCCAGGAGCTCTCCAAGCTCGACGCTAAGTTCGAGGAGAACGTGTTGGATGCGACCCAGGGCTGGGTGAAGGGCGTGACGGACGCCTCGCGCCTCGCCGGCATCCCGGATAGCGCGCTGCAGCAAGCCCGCGCCGACGCAGAGGAACGCAAGCAGGAAGGCTGGGTTTTCACGCTCGACTACCCGTCCTATTCCGCCGTGGTGACCCACGCCGACGATCGGGAACTGCGCCGGGAACTCTACGAGGCCTTCGCCACCCGCGCCTCGGATCAGGGCCCCACTGCTGGCAAGTGGGACAACACCGAGGTGATGCAGGGCATCCTGAAATTACGCCAGGAAGAAGCACAGCTCACGGGCTTCTCCGACTACACGGCCTTCTCACTCGCGGACAAGATGGCGCCCTCCCCCAACCACGTGCTGCGCTTCCTGGAAGACCTGGTGCTGCGGGTAAAGCCACTGGCTCAGCATGAGCTGCTGGAGCTGGCGGAGTTCGCGCTGGAGCGCGACGGCCTGTCCAAGCTCGAGCCCTGGGACCTGGCCTACTACGGCGAGAAGCTCAAGGAAGCGCGCTACCACGTCTCCGATGAGATGCTGCGCCCGTATTTCCCCGCGCCCAAGGCCACCACCGGCCTGTTCCAGACCATGCAGAAGCTCTACGGCATCTCCTTCAGCGAGGTCCCAGACGCCGGGGTCTGGCACCCGGACGTGAAGCTGTTCGCGCTGCATGACGAAGCGGGCTCACTGCGCGGCCATCTCTACACCGACCTCTACACCCGCAGCGGCAAGCGCGGCGGTGCCTGGATGGACGAGACCCTGGGCCGGCGGAAGCTCAGCGGGCACCTGCAGACGCCGGTGGCCTTCCTCAACTGCAACTTCCCGCCGCCGGTGAAGGGCCGCGTCTCGCTGCTCACCCATGACGACGTGGTGACCCTGTTCCATGAGCTGGGCCATTGCCTGCACCACCTGCTGACGCGTGTGGATTACCCGTCGGTGGGCGGCATCAATGGCGTGGCCTGGGACGCGGTGGAACTGCCGAGCCAGTTCCATGAGAACTTCGCCTGGACCAGGGTGGGCCTCGATCTTGTGAGCGAGCACTACCAGAGCGGCGCCAAGCTCCCGGAGGAGCTCTACCAGAAGATGCTGGGCGCGCGGCATTTCCACTCGGCGCTGTTCCTGCTGCGGCAACTGGAGTTCGCGCTGTTCGACTTCCGCATGCACATGGCGCCGGGCGTGCCGGATGCAGGGTACGTGCAGCGCACCCTCGAGGCGGTGCGCAAGGACGTATCGGTGGTGCAGCCGCCGGCCTGGAACCGCTTCGCCCACGGCTTCACCCACATCTTCTCCGGCGGCTATGCCGCCGGTTACTACAGCTACCTCTGGGCCGAGGTGCTGGCGGCTGACGCCTACGGCGCCTTCGAGGAGGCGGGTGTCTTCGACCGCGCCACCGGCCAGCGCTTCATGCAGGCCATCCTGGAACAGGGCGGCAGCCGCAAGGCCATGGAGTTGTTCGTGGAGTTCCGCGGGCGTGAACCGACGCTGGATGCTTTCCTAAGACTCAACGGATTAGCTGCCTAAGAAATCTTCGAGGGGACGGGGAATTGAAGATTGCCTCCTGGAACGTGAACTCACTCCGTGCGCGCATGACGCACGTGATCGCGTGGCTGGAAGCCCAGCAGCCGGACGTGCTGGCGCTGCAAGAGATCAAGATGGTGGATGCCGAATTCCCGGCCCTGGAGTTCGACCGGCTGGGTTACCAGGCCATCTGCTCCGGCCAGCCGAGCTACAACGGGGTGGCGCTGCTCACGCGCAAGGACGCGGACGACGTGGTCACGGCGCTGCCGGACTTCTCCGACCCGCAGAAGCGGGTGCTGGGCGCCAAGGTGGACGGCGTGTACGTGCTGGACCTCTACGTGCCCAATGGCCAGAGCGTGGAGTCGGACAAGTACCGCTACAAGCTGGAATGGCTGGCACAACTCGACCTGTGGATCCGCGCACTCCTCGTCGCGGAACCCAAGCTGGTGGTGCTGGGGGACTTCAACATCGCGCCCGACGACCGCGACGTGTATGACCCGGCCGCCTGGGTGGGCTCGGTGCTGGCAAGCGAGCCGGAACGGGCCGCTTTCCAGACCCTGCTGAGCCACGGCCTCAAGGACAGCTTCCGCCTGCTCCATGACGGGGGCGGAAACTTCAGCTGGTGGGACTACCGGGCCGCCGGCTTCCAGCGGAACCTGGGGCTGCGCATCGACCACATCCTGGTGTCGGAGCCCCTGGCGCAGTACTGCAGCGCTGCCTGGATCGACAAGGAGCCCCGGGGCTGGGATAAGCCTTCGGACCATGCACCGGTGGTGGTGGAACTCAACCTGCCCTGATTGGGGACGTCCAAGACCCCCCCGGCGATGGACCGCCGGTCTGGCAGCACGCCCCTTGGAAGCCCTTTAAATGCCCCTGGTGACGCCCTTAAAACCCCCTGTTTTGAGAGGGTAGTCACAGTTTTTATTACATAATCCGGTAACTTGGATGACATACGGATAATGCGTATGCTCCCGGACCAGCCACACAGGGGATCAGCCGGCGCTAGGGAAAGCGCGTGCCGGCTACTAGGCTAATGAAATTCGACTCGACCGCCCGTCGCAGCGACTACGACGTCACCAACCGCGTGCAGGTGAGTGACCCCGCGTCCGTGTCCGCGGCGGTGCAGGCCATCTATTCGGACCTCTACCCCCATAAGTCCCTGAAGCCCCTGCATACCGGCTTCGCCGACTTCGCCCGCATGTACCGTGGCGAAGACCCGCGCTTCCACGGCTGCGAGACCACCTACCACGACATGCAGCACAGCCTGGATGTGACCCTGGCCCTGGCCCGGCACATCGACGGCTATGAGCGCCAGGCCCGCCCCTCCAAGCGGCTGGGGTCCAAGCGCGCCATGGTGGGCATCCTCACCGCGCTCTATCACGACGTGGGCTACCTGCGCTCCACCCGCGACCGGCACCACAAGCATGGCGCCGAGTACACCTTGAGCCACGTGACCCGCAGCGGCACTTTCCTCGGCGACTACCTGGTGCGGGTCGGCCTCGGCAGCGAGGCGGAGATCGCCGACGAGATGGTGCAGTACACCGGCTACGAACGCGACATCAACAAGATCCAGCTGGGCGACGACAACTACACCCAGCTCGGCTTCCTGCTCGGCACCTCCGACCTCACCGCGCAGATGGCGGACCGCTGTTACCTCGAGAAGTGCCGCGACCGGCTCTACGAGGAGTTCGTGATGGGCGGCATGGCGCGGCGCACGCTCCCGGACGGCCGGGTGATCGTGATCTACTCCTCGCCGCGCGACCTGCTCATGAAGACCCATGGCTTCTTCGACAAGACCCGCGTGGACCGGCTGGAGGGCACCTTCCGCGGCGCCCACCGTTTCGTCGAGAAGCACTTCGGTGGCCAGAACCTCTACATGGAAGCGGTGCGCCACAACATGGAGCACCTGT
>DASXYJ010000230.1:0-3113 GCA_036502565.1 Gammaproteobacteria bacterium | reverse complement strand
CACACGCTGCGGCAGGCCCGTGTACATGAACTGCTTGTGGGCCAGATTCACCGCCACCGTCAGGTCCTTCGCCTGGGGATGGCTCAGGCGCCAGGCATGCAGCTGGCGGCAGGATTCCTCCAGCAGCCACCAGCCCGCCGGCAGGATGAGACCGGTCTCCTCCGCTACGCCCAGGAACTCGTCCGGTCCCAGGAGGCCCCGCACCGGATGCTGCCAGCGCATCAGGGCCTCGAAACCCATGAGCCTGCCGGTGGCCAGCGACACGATGGGCTGGTAATGGACCCGCAGCTCGCGGTTATCGAGCGCCTGGCGGAACTCGGTCTCCACGCGCAGGCGCGACCGCGCGCGGGCGTACATGTCCTGGTCGAACACCACGTAGCCGGCCTTGCCCGCGGCCTTGGCGCGATACATGGCGGTATCGGCATCGCGCAGCAATTCATCCGTGGTGGCGTAGTCGACATGGCCCGGGGCGATGCCGATGCTGGCGTTGGTGTAGATCTCATTGTCGCCCAGGCGCACCGGGTGGATGAGCTCGGCGAGGATGTGGTCGGCCACGTCCACCGCATCTTCCGGGTCCTGGGTCTGGCCCACCAACACCGTGAACTCGTCGCCGCCGTGGCGCGCCAGGATGTCCCAGGGCCCGAGGCACTTCTTGAGGCGATGCGCGACCTGCACCAGCAGTTCGTCGCCGGCGGCATGCCCCAGGCTGTCGTTCACCACCTTGAAGCTGTCGAGATCGATGAACAGCACCGCGTAGCCCGGCGCGCCCTGCGGACGGCTACGCTCCATGGCTTTCGCCAGGCGCTCGATGAACAGCGTACGGTTGGGCAGGCCGGTGAGCGGATCGTGGGTGGCGTTGTGGCGCAGCTGCGCCTCGAAACGCTTCTGTTCGGTGACGTTGCGCACCGTGCCGATCATCAGGCGCCGCTCGTCCTGGTCGATGGTGCCGATGCTGTGGGTCACGTGGATGCGGGTCTTGCGGTCCTTGTGCAGCAACTCCGACTCGTAGTCGTTGGCCACGTCCTCGCCGCGCTGGCGGCGGCGGAAGCGCTCGTCCGCGGCGGCCACCTCCTCGGGCGGGAAGATGTCCCGGTAGCTCATGCCGGTGAGCTCGGTCTCGGTGTAACCCAGCATGTCGGCGAAGGCGCGGTTCACGTAGGTGTAGTAGCCGTTCTCGTTGATGAACACACCCACCTGGGCGTGGTCCACCAGCAGGCGATAACGCTGCTCGGAGCGCTGCAGCGCGCTCTCGATCTGCTTGCGGGCGGTGATGTCCTGCAGCGAACCCTCGTAGTAGGCCACGTTGCCGTCAGCGTCGCGCACCAGCCGCGCGCTCAGGGAGACCCAGATGCTGTGGCCGTCTCGCCGGCGCAGCTCCACCTCGCGGCCGGTCACCCGGCCGGTGCGTTCCAGGTCGGTGTTCACCAGGCGCCGGTCGCCGGGGTTCTTGTAGAGCTCGCTGATGTTCTTGACGCTGGTGAGCAGGGCCTCGGGCGTGGCGTAACCGAAGATGTCGGCCAGCGCCTGGTTGGCCCGCAGGTACTGGCCGGTGGGGGTGCTCTGGTACATGCCGATGACGGCGTTCTCGAAGATGGCGCGGAACTTCTGTTCCGCGGCCAGCAGCGCCTCCTGGGTGCGGCGCTCCTCGGTGATGTCGCGGATGGTGCCGGTGCTGGCGAGCTGGCCGTTGAGGGTGATGGGGCCGGAGCGCACCGAGGCCAGGATGCGGGTCTTGCCGTCCTTCTTCAGCAGGTGCACCTCGTAGGCGTTCTGCTCCCATTGGCCGGCACGGCGCTTGCGCCATACCTCATCCAGGAACGGCCGGTCCTCCGGCGCGATGAAACGCATGTAAGGCGTGCCGATCATCTCGCCGGTGGTGTAGCCGAGCATGGCGGCGTAAGCCTGGTTCACGTAGGTGTAGAGGTCCTCCTGGGTGATGAACACGCCGTCCTGGCTGTGGTCCACCAGGGTGCGGTACTTCTCCTCGGAGACGTGCAGCGCCACCTCGGCGGCGCGGCGTGCGCCCACGTCGACGAAGGTGCCTTCGTAGTAGAGCAGTTCGCCGGACTCGGTCTTCACCGCATGCGCGTTCTCCGAGACCCAGATGAGGCTGCCGTCGCGGCGGCACACCTGCACCTCGCGCTCCTCAAAGTGTCCTTGCCGTTGCAAGAGCCGCAGCAGCTCGGCGCGGGCCGTGGGATCGGCATAGAACTGCGTACCGATGTCCTGCATGGCGCCGATCAGTTCCTGGGGTGAGGCATAGCCCAAGAGCCGCGCCATGGCCGGGTTGGCGTCCAGCAGCCGCCCCTCCGGCGAGCTCTGGTAGATGGCCTCCACAGCGTGGTCGAAGATGCTGCGGTAACGGGTCTCGGTGCGGCGCTGCAAGGCGCGGTTGGCTTCCTGTTGCAGCACGTCCTCGAGGATGCCGAGCACGTAGTGCTCGCCGTCCACCGTCACCACCGCGGCGATCAGGAGGGCCTCGAACTCGCTGCCGTCCTGGCGCCGGTAGGTCATGAGGCGGGTGGTGATGTTGCGCTGCTCGATCAGCTCCTGCACGAAGTGCTCGCGCTTGTCGGCGTCCCAGATGCCGAGCTCGACGGAGGTCCTGCCGAGCAGCTCCTCGCGCGGGTAGCCGAGGGCCAGTTCGAAGCTGTCGTTCACGTCCACGAAGCGGCCGTCCGCGAGGCGCGTGAGCGCCACCAGACTGGATGAGCCGTTGAATGCACTGGCGAGCTTCACGCCTGGCACCTGCACCTTGGATAGGGTTTCCGAGTCCGCATCCAGTGCGGCGCCTGCCGCCCCGTCGTCTAGGGTGGGGTCAGGGCAGGGTCCGACATTAAGTTAATTTAGGCCAAAAAATCCCATGCGCCTACTGGGGGAGATATGTCGTGCACAGGTCACATCCGGAAAAGCGCTCCGGCATAGGGACTTATGCGGAGGATGTTCGAAACCCCATGAGCATGGGGGGCCTAGACCGGCGGCCCCGCGAGTTCGGCTGCGGTCAGCATGACGCCGACCACCGAGGTCAGGGCGAAAGCGATGATGTAGCTGAAGGACAGCATGAAGAACTTGAGGGCGGTCATGGCCCAACCCTGCCGGTAGAAGAAACGCAG
>DASXYJ010000229.1:0-9747 GCA_036502565.1 Gammaproteobacteria bacterium | reverse complement strand
CGCATCTGGATCGACTGCTAGGAATATTGGCGAATCCCCTTCCTTGGCTCCCCAGCTTGACTTTAATCCCGCGGAACGCAAAAAGCAAAACCGCTTGCCCGACTTGAAGAGGGCGATCTAGTGCTTACAAAATTTGTGAAGCCCAGCCTAGGCTTGCGCCGCGGACAGATATTCCAGGGATATTTCCGATGAGCCTCAGTGAGTGATATCCACCACCACGGTCCGGGAGGGGATGCCGTTGGTCACCACCTCCAGGAAGGCGAGACCTGTGGGCATGCCCGCCGGCACATCGAACTGCATGCTCGACAAGCTGTCCGACTGCACCGCCATACTGCTGAAGTCGTGGCTGCGGGCGTAGGTGACGCTGACGCCGCTCTGGGTCAGGCTGGTGAGGCGCAACAGCGGATAGTTGGTGGCGTCCTGGGCTTCGTCGCCGAAGAACGAGCCCTGGGACATGCCGTTGAGGCGTATGCCAGTGAGGGTATAGGTCTGGCCGCGGCTGAGCACGCGAGGCACGTCCTCGATCACCGGCGCCCAGGCCTCCTTGTGGCTGCGGTCATGGGGTGTGTAGATCTCCACGTCGTGGCTGCTGTCGGTGGCGAGCACCTGGCCGGTGGGCAACACCAACAGATTCACGGAGCCGGACTCATCCTCGCCGGCGCGGGGGATAGTGGGCTGCTTGATCAGGTCCTTGCCGTCGAATTCGAAGAAGGCGACCGGCGGTCCGGAGTAGCCGGGTTCATCGCCATTACCGCTGGCATCGGAGCCACCGCTGGCGGTGAACAACACATTGCCATTGGGTAGCAGCGCGCCGGCCTCGTCCTGGGCCGTGTACTGGAAGCCCTGGGGACTCCTGGGCAGGCGTGGGCCCTTGCTCCATCGGCCGGTACGGCTGTCATAGATCGAGGAATAGCCTTCACTGCCCACGGCGAACACCGTGCCATCCGGCCGCAGCATGGCCATGCCCATCTCTGACAGGAACGGGTCGGTGAGGGTATTGAGCGTGCTTCCAGCACTGTTCCACTGGCCCGACGTCGGATCGTAGAGCTCGGAGTGGGTGGCGTCCTTCGGGAAGGGGCCGGTGATCAGGCCGAAGTGATAATCGGTGTAGCAATCGATGGTGAGCACACGGCCGTCCGGCAGCAGGGTCCAGCCTTCCTCGTCGTTCATGTCCGCCTTGGTGCTGGTGCCGGTCTCGGTCCAGGTGAGCGTGCGTGCGTCCAGGAGCGCCGCTTGCCGGCTCATCTTGTCCGCCAGCATGAAGGTGCCATCTGCGAGCACCACGCTCTGTGAGTCGCCGATGGGGCTGGGTGCGAAGATCGCGCGGGGCGGATACAGGTCGACGAAGAATGGAGGCGGAGGGACCGTGGTCCAACTGTCCGTCACCGGATCATAGATGGCACCCTGGTTGGTGAGCAGGAAATCCTCTTCGTAGTTGCTGTATTCGCCGCCCTCGATGATGACACGGCCGTCCGGCAACATCGCGGAGGCACCGGCCACGCCCACGTAGGGCATGGTGGCCAGTTCCGACCAGGTGCCCTCCACATAACTGCCGTGCTTGTCCGGCGTGAGCTTGAAGATCTTGCCGTCGGCGCCGAAGAAGCCCACGTTCTGGATGATCACGCTGCCATCGGTCATGAGCATGGGGAAGGCGGCGCCGCCGGGTCCCAGGTCGGCATCACCATTGGTAGGATCGATGATCTCGGGTACCGGCGGTGCGTGCCTGAGGCGCTGCCAAGTCCCGGCCAAGGCGATGCAGGGCAGCAGTGCGAGGATGAGCGTGATGCTGACGCGTTTCATGGCCTGTTCCCCAGCTTGTTGTTGTGGGGTCACACTACTATATTTTTAGTAGATTGGGCTAGCCGCCCGCGGCGGGGACCCTCGCGGTCTCAGTGGGCGGCTTTGGCCGCGCGTTGCGGGAAGATCAGTATGCCCGCGATCATCAGCACCACAAGTACGCCGGAAGCCACGTAGCGGCTGAGCGCGAGGCCGCCGTGGTCGTGGGGTTTGTCGAGGAAGTCGCCCACCACTGCGCCCAAGGGGCGCGTGAGGATGAAGGCGGCCCAGAACAGCATCACGCGGTTGAGCTTGGTGAAGTAGTAGGCGCCGGCGATGAGCACCAGCAGGCCGCCGAAGATGAGCGCGCTATTCAGGTAGCCTTCACCCACGGTGTCCGCGGTCCAGTCACCCAGTGCCGTGCCGAGGGTCTGGGAGAACATGATCGTCACCCAATAGAACATCTCGGCCTTGGGTGTGCTCACGCTGTTGATGGACACCGAGCCCAGCGTGCGGTGCCAGAAGAACAGGGAGGCCAACACCAGGGCCAGCAGCACGGTGGTGCCGCCGGTGTAGCCGATACCGAGGGAACGGTCCGCGAAATCAGCGAGGGTGGTGCCTACCGTGGTGGTGGCGACGATGGTGGCCCAGTAGAGGAAGGGGTGGAAAGCCTTGGCGCGGATCTGGGCGAAGACGAAGCCGATGAAGATGACGGCGAAGATGCCGGTGCCTATCAGGTAGCCCAGGTTCATGGACATGGTGACGGCGTCGCCGCCGGTCTCGCCCAGGGTGGTGGCGAAGATCTTGATGATCCAGAACACCAGGGTGACTTCCGGGACCTTGCTCAAGGTCTGCTTGACAGCTGTGTCCATGGGGTCTGCTTCTCTGGGGAGTTTGCCGGGCCTCAATTCTAGCGCGGCGATCGGGCTCCGTGACGGGGGAATGTGAGACCATAGCGCCCCCCGATATATCGTAATGTGGCTCTGTTCCGATGGCATCCGATCTGCTCGTCAGCGCCCAGTCCATCAGCAAGTCCTATGGTCTCCAGACCCTGTTCGATGGCATCACCTTAAGCTTCCGCGAGGGCGAGAAACTCGGTCTCATCGGACCCAACGGTTCCGGCAAGTCCACGCTCCTCAAGATACTGGCGGGCGTCGAGACTCCGGACAGCGGACAGCTGGCGCTCGCGGGCTCCACGCACCTCGTATATCTGCCCCAGGAGGACCGCTTCCCGGCCGGGGCGACGGTCGAGAGCGCCTTGCTGGACGCCTTGCCGCCCTTCCACAAGGATGAAGGCCTCGGCAGCATCCGCGACACCCTGCGGGAGATGGCTTTCGCGGACCTCCACCAGAAGGTGGATGACCTCTCCGGCGGATGGCGCAAGCGCCTGGCCGTGACCTGCGCGCTCATCCGCGAGCCGAACCTGCTGTTGATGGACGAGCCGACGAACCACCTGGACCTGGAAGGCATCCTCTGGCTGGAGAACCTGCTCAAGCAGGCCGATTTCGCCTTCGTGCTGGTGAGCCACGACCGGTATTTCCTGGAGAACGCCACCAACCGCGTGGTGGAGCTGAACCGGCGTTACCCGGACGGCTATCTGCGGGTCGAAGGCAACTACAGCGAGTTCCTGCAGCGGCGCCTGGCGGTGTTCGACCAGCAGGACCGGGAAGAGCAGGTGCTGGCCAACAAGTTCCGGCGTGAGCTGGAGTGGCTGCGGCGCGGCCCCAAGGCACGCACCACCAAGGCCCATGCGCGCATCGACGCCGCCTATGAGTTGAAGGATGAACTGACAGCGACCCGTGGCCGCAATGCCCAGGGCGCGCGCGCCGGCATCGAGTTCGAGTCCAGCGAGCGCAAGACCCGCAAGCTGGTGGAAGTGAAGGGCGCGGCGGTGGAGCGGGGCGGCAAGCAGCTCTTCAGCAGCCTGGACATGGTGCTGGGGCCCGGCAGTTGCCTGGGTGTGCTGGGCCGCAACGGCAGCGGCAAGAGCAGCCTGATCCAGCTGCTGCAAGGCAAGCTCGCGCCGAGCGCCGGCAGCATCACCTGGGCCGATGACCTCAAGATCGTGAACTTCGATCAGAAGCGCGAACAACTGGACAAGAGCCTGCGCCTGAAGGAAGCGCTCTCGCCCACCGGCGATAGCGTGATGTTCCAGGGCAAGCCCCTGCATGTGACCGCCTGGGCCAAACGCTTCCTGTTCCCCATCGAGAAGCTGGGGCTGCCCGTGTCCAAGCTCTCCGGTGGCGAGCAGGCACGGGTGCTGATCGCCCGGCTCATGCTCCAGCCTGCGGACCTGTTGTTGCTGGACGAGCCCACCAACGACCTGGATATCGCCACGCTGGAAGTGCTTGAAGACAGCCTCTCGGAGTTCCCGGGAGCCGTGGTGCTCATCAGCCACGACCGCTACCTCATGGACCGCCTGAGCGATCGCTTGTTGTACCTGGACGGCGGAGGCAAGGCCGGGTATTTCGCGGACTACTCCCAGTGGCTGGAGTCGCGCAAGCTGCGCCCGGCGGCCGCTGCCGTGTCGCGCGGGTCAGGGCCGGCACCGAAACAGGCGGAGGCTCAGCGCCTGAGCCGGGAAGAGCGCAAGGAACTGGACGGCATCGAGAAGAAGATCGAGCGGGCCGAGGCGGAACTGGGGCGTCTGCAGCAGGAGATGATGCAGCCGGAGGTGGCCACCGATGCGGCGCGGCTCAAGCAGCTGCATGAGCAGATGGAGGGGGCCGGGATGAAGATCGCGGAGCTCTATGGCCGCTGGGAAGAATTGGCGGCGAAAGACAGCGGCGGCTGAGGCATCGGTGCCGGACTGGTCGACGTCACTCAACCTGAGAATATACTGTCGCTTGCATGTCCTCAGTCTCCATCAATCCAAAGCCGGCGCCGCAGCTCAGCGACGAGGAGCGCTCAGGCTTCGAGCGTGCCGGCTGGGTCGGGGTCTATCCGTTGTTGTCGGGCGATGAGGTGCGTCGTGCCTGTGCGTTGCGCGACCAGGTGCTGCCGCGCATCACCAGCCCGCGGGAGGTGACGCAAGCCACCGATCTGCAGACCTTCGAACGCCGTCCGTGGTTCAAGAGCATGCACGCCCTGGTACCCGAGTATCACGAGGTGGCCTCCCATCCCGCCATCGTCGGCCGGGTGGCGTCGCTGCTGGGACCGGACCTCATCGCCTGGGGACTTACCTTGACCCGTTCCGCTCCCGGCGGGGTACACCGCTGGCATGTGGACATCGAGCACATGCATTGGCCGGGGGTGAGCGTATATATAGGTCTCGAGAATAACGACCTGGATTCGACCCTCAAGGTGCTGGAGGGCTCGCAGCGCGTGGGCGCGCGTCCCCAGGCCTTCGGCGTGAAGGACGACGACGGCGCCTTGGCGACGGTCCGCTCCAAGGTCCCCGATGCCAAGGTCCTGCGGGTGCCGGTGCGGCCCGGTGAGTTCTTCCTGTTCCACGGCCAGCTCTGGCACGCCTCCCACAACACCGGCGGAAACATCCGCGTGGCGATGATCATCCATTACTCGCGCCCCGACGCGCGAGTACGCATCCCGCTGAACTTCGACGATCCCATCCTTTGGCATCCCTGGCAGCCGCCCTGCGTGCTGGTGAGCGGCCACGACCGGCACGGCGTGAACCGGCTGGTGGGGCGTCCGGAGCCGTTGCCTCCCGCATGAGGGCCGGCGGTATACTGAGGCTGCGGCTGGAATTTCGCGGCCGAAGGAAATGGGGATGGCGAAGGGCCACTTCATATATACCTGGGAGTTCACGGCGGCACCCGGCAAGGTCGCCGAGTTCCAGGAAGCCTATGGCGCTGAAGGCGCCTGGGTGAAGTTGTTCCGCCGTGCGCCGGGATACCTGCGCAGCGAGCTGTTCCAGGACCGGGCCAGCCCGGAGCGCTTCATCACCGTGGATCATTGGGAGTCCGAGGAGGCCTGGCGCGCCTTCCGGGAGAAGTTCTGCCACGAATACGAGGACCTGGACGTGCTCTGCGAGCAGGTCACGGTCAAGGAGCGGGAGATAGGCCGCTTCCAGTCCGCCGGCTAGGCGGAAATACAGCATCTGCGGGCCGTTGAAACCGGCTCGGGATGCCCCGATATCAGGGTCAGGGGCAGTTTTCAGAGGGGTAGTCATGGATCACACAGTCGCTTTGGTCTTCCTCGGCGCCGGCATCGTCCTCATCGTGCTGGAGATGGCGAGCCTCACTTTCTACCTGGCGGCGCTGGGCTTCGCCTCGCTGCTCGCCGCGCTCGTCACCTGGTTCTATCCCATGCAGGATTGGCAGGCCGCGGCCGTGTTCGCGGTGGCCTCCGCCGTGACCTTGCCGCTGGCGCACCTGCTGCGCCACCGCATGCAGGGCGGCAAGGCCGATCCGCTGGGCGACATGGACAAGGGTGGCCGCGTCACCGTGGCCGAGGCCGGTGGCAGCAACCTCAAGGTCCGTTACCGTGACTCCCTCTGGGAAGCGGTGTGGGAGGGCGGCGGTGCGCCCCAGGTGGGCCAGTCCGCCGAAGTGGTGGCGCGCGACGGCGCACGCCTGCGCGTCCGGTCCGTGCACTGAATCCGAATCCAAGTCTCATAAGGGAGTAGTTCCATGTCCATCTCTTCCGTGATCGGCCTGCTGATACTGGTCTTCGCTTTCGTCACGGTCATGCGCGCCGTGCGCATCGTGCCGCAGCAGCAGTCGTGGATCGTCGAGCGCCTGGGCCGTTACCACGCGAGCCTGGTGTCCGGCATCCAGATCATCGTGCCTTTCTTCGACCGTGTCGCCTACAAGTTCGATATGCGCGAGATCCCCATGGACGTGCCGGAGCAGGTCTGCATCACCAAGGACAACACCCGCCTGTCCGTGGACGGCGTGCTCTACTACCAGATCACCAACGCCCAGAACGCCGCCTACGGCACCAACGACGTGATCACCGCGGTGGTGCAGCTGGTGCAGACCACCATGCGCGCCGAAGTGGGCAAGCTGGCATTGGACGAGTGCCTGTCCCAACGCGAGACCCTGAACAAGGGCGTGGTGGACGTGCTCACCGAGGCCGCCATCGGCTGGGGCGTGAAGGTGCTGCGCTATGAGATCCGCAACCTGACGCCGCCGGACGAGATCCAGCGCGCCATGGAGCTGCAGCTCACCGCCGAGCGCCAGAAGCGTGCCGCCATCGCCAAGTCCGAGGGCGATCGCCAACAGGCCATCAACCAGTCGGAAGGCCAGAAGCAGAGCCAGATCAACAACGCCGAGGGCGAGAAGCAGTCCGCGATCCTGCGCGCCAACGGCCAGGCCCAGGCCATCGCGCTGGTGGCCGACGCCACCGCCGCGGCCATCAACACCATCGGCAAGGCGGCGGCGGGTGACGGCGGCATGGATGCGCTACGCTACCAGCTGGCCCAGCAATGGGTCGACCAGTGGGGCGAGATCGCCAAGACCTCCACCGTGACCGTGGTGCCGGCCAACATGGGTGACCTCTCGGCAATGGTGGGCACGCTCATGTCCCAGGCGGGCAACGCCAAGCCAGCCGCGCGCTGACTATTATAGATGAGCCCGCGGGCCGCGGCAGTCATAGGCGGCGGTCCTGCGGGCCTCATGGCCGCGGAGATGCTGGCGAACGCCGGCATCGCCGTGGACCTCTACGACGCCATGCCCTCGGTGGGACGCAAGTTCCTGCAGGCGGGCGTCGGCGGCCTGAACCTCACCCATTCCGAAGCTGATGCAGCGTTCCGCGCGCGCTACGGCGCGGGACGTGCGTTCGTGTCCCCTTGGCTGGATGCTTTCGGTGCCGGCGCCCTGCGCAGCTGGGCGGAGGGGCTCGGCGTCGAGACCTTCGTCGGCAGTTCCGGCCGCGTGTTCCCCAAGCAGATGAAGGCCGCACCCTTGTTGCGTGCCTGGCTGAAGCGCCTGCGTGGCGCCGGGGTCGCGTTCCATCTCAGGCATCGCTGGCTGGGTTGGGAAGGCGAGGCGCTGCGCTTCCAGGCGCCGGACGGGATCAAGCATGCAAAACCCGATGCTGCGGTGCTGGCCTTGGGAGGCGGCAGCTGGTCGCGACTCGGCTCCGATGCGGCGTGGGTGCCTTGGCTGGAGTCGCGTGGCGTCGAGTTGACTGAGCTCAAGCCCGCAAACTGTGGTTTCGAGGTGAGCTGGAGCGAACACTTCCGTACACGCTTCCCCGGCGCGCCGGTGAAGCCCGTCACTGCCTGGGTCGAAGACGGCGCGCCGCTACAAGGCGAGTTCGTGGTCACCGAACGAGGCGTGGAGGGCGGGCCGATATACGCCTTGTCGGTGCCGTTACGGGACGCCATCGAAGCCGGGGGAAACGCGACCCTGCACCTGGACCTGGCCCCCAACCGGGACCTGCCACGACTGGTGCAAGACCTGCGCAAGCCACGCGGCGGCCAATCCATGGCCAACCATCTACGCAAGCAGGCGGGCATCGAAGACGTGAAGGCGGGCCTGTTGCGTGAAGTCTTGGGCAAGGATCTGCCGGATGACGCGGTGAAGCTCGCAGAAGCCATCAAGGACCTGCCGCTGAATTTACATGCCGCGCGCCCCATCGACGAAGCCATCAGCACCGCCGGCGGCGTGGCTGCGGCGGCATTGGATGAACACCTCATGCTCAAGCGACTGCCCGGCGTGTTCTGCGCCGGCGAGATGCTGGATTGGGAAGCGCCGACGGGCGGTTACCTGCTCACCGCCTGCTTCGCCAGCGGCCGCATCGCGGGGCAGGGTGCCGCGGACTGGCTGAAGGCGCGCATATGAGGATCTGGGTCGATGCGGATGCCTGCCCCAAGGTCATCAAGGAGATCCTGTTCCGGGCCGCGAAGCGCGCGGGTGTGCAGCTGACGCTGGTGGCGAACCAGGCTCTGCGCACGCCGCCGTCGCAGCACATCAAGTCCATGCAGGTGTCGTCGGGTTTCGACGTGGCGGACAACGAGATCGTGAAACAGGTGGCGGCGGGCGACCTGGTGATCACCGCTGACATCCCCCTGGCGGCGCAGGTGGTGGAGAAGGGCGCCCATGCGCTCAATCCGCGCGGCGAGCTCTATACGCCCGAGAACATCAAGGCCCGCCTGAGCCTGCGGGACTTCATGGCGCAGATCCGCGACAGCGGCATCCAGACCGGCGGACCGGCGCCCATCAGCCAGGCCGATCGCCAGGCCTTCGCCAACAACCTGGACCGGCTGCTGGCGAAGAGCGCCAAACCTTAAGGTTTCGGCTGGACGCGCTTCACCTGCACGGTGTCGCTCACGCCTTCCACGGACATGTAATAGGAATTGAACAAGCCTCTGCTGATGGTCACCTTCGGGTTAGTCATGCGCCCGGCAGTGACCACGGCATCGTCGATCTGTTCCCAGACCTGACCGTTGTCCAGGGTGAAGCGGGTGGCGCCGCTCCAGCCGTGGAACTCACCGGCGATATGCGCGGTGATGGAGTCGGGTGCGGGGCTCGCTGCGGCAGGTGCCGGCGCCGCGGGGGCTGCCATGGCCGGCGCAGCCGCGGGTGGCAGCGGTGCCGCCTGCTCTGGCGTGCAGACCGGGCCCTGCTGCTGAAGGTATTGGTTGAACCAGCCGTTGAGGGTCTTGAGTTGCGCATCCGAGAGCTTGTCGAGCCCGGCGCTGCGGAACTGTGCCACCGACATGCTGTCCAGCACGTCGAAGCCCTGGGGTGGGGCGTCGGCGGCCCAGCTGCCACCGCCGCAGAGCAGACCCGCCAGAATCAGACTTTGGGTTAGTATCTTCATCCCGGTTTCCCCTGCCTTGCGGTGCGATGGCGGCGATTGTCGCACGCTACGCGGGCAGATTCATGACAATCACTGGAGACGCCCCATGCAGTTCTCGATGTATCAGGCCACCGCCCCCGGTTTCATCAACATCCTGACCCAGCTCAAGCTGGTGTTGAAGAAGGGCGAGGACTACGCGGCGGCGCGCAAGATCGACCCGCTGGTGCTGACCGGCGGCCGCCTGTTCCCGGACATGTTCCCGCT
>DASXYJ010000228.1:0-10808 GCA_036502565.1 Gammaproteobacteria bacterium | reverse complement strand
AGCACCGCGTCGAGGCGGTACTGCTTGCCGTCCACGTCGAACAACAGCGCGCCCGGCGAGTTCATGTCCTCTTCCATGCCGAGGATGTTGATGATCGGGATCTTCTTCATGGGCGTGTAAGGCTCGAACTTCGCGGTGAAGCGCCAGTCCTGGCTGAGCGGGAAATACTCCAGGCCCTTGAAGTGCACGCGCGCATCAGCGTTGGTGTCTTTCACACGTATCCCGAACTTGTCCACGCGCTTGATGGCGTAGAAGCTCACGCTGCCCACGGTGAGAGTGGTGGGGTCGGTGTTGGCGGGAGCATCGGCATCGCTCACCATCTTGATGTGGTCCACGGGTTTGCCGCCGCTCGTCACCTTCGCATCCTTGGCGGCGGTGAACGTCACGCTCTTGCCGTCGAAGTCGAAGCGGCCCACGTGCGCGGGGAAGCCCGCCGCCGTGAGCTGCATGTCGTTGTCGGCGCCGCTGCCGAACTTGTTGTCCCCGGCCTTCAGCCAATAGAGACCCACCAGGGTGGTCCAGCCATCGGGTCCGGTGAGGCGGCCCAGGCGCCCGGCCTTCCAGTCATCCACTTCTTTCTGATACACGGGGTCCACCTGGGGTGCATGCTTGCCGCAGGCAGACAGCAGGAACGCGCAGGCCGCGGCAGCGAAGAGGGCTTTTTTGATCATGGGGCAGTCTAGCAGAGGGCTTGGGACTGGTTGAGACAGGCGCGCGGCCCCGGGAGTTCCCGGGGCCGCGGCCGAGGTCTCAGAGTATGTGGAACAGGTTGTCCAGCGACATCACGGTGATCAGGGCCCAGCCGAGGCCGGTGCCCATGAGGCGGCCGGGGGTGAGCTTGGCGGATTGCATCAGGCCCTGCATGTGCAGCAGACGCGAGACTACCAGCGCGATACCGCAGAGATGCAGGAACCAATGAGCGCTGCCCTGCATCTCCAGGAAGAACAGCAGGATGAGGCTGATGGGGATGTACTCGGCGGCGTTGCCGTGCGTCCGCATGGCGCGCAGCATCGCGTCCTTGCCGCCATCCCCCAGGTCCACCTTCTCCTTGCCACGTGTGTAAGACACGCGCACCGCCATGAACACCAGCAACAATCCACATATCGCGGCGTACAACGCCGTGATCATCTGCAACTTATCCATGAGAATCTCCCCGTGGTCGTAGTGCCCCTTCTGCCCAACCCGGATCGCTCTCTGCGGAGCGTCAGATCACCCCTGGAACGCCCAGTGCCACGGTTCGTAGTTGATCCCGTGGGGATTGTTTCGAGGGTATGAGAGTGTGAAGCCGTACTCGCCCGCATGCTGCGTGAGCCAGGCATAGGCCGGCGTGGTCTCGAAGGCGACTTCCAGCGGCTGCGAATCGGGGCAGGTGACATCGATGGCGCGGCCGGTGTGGTGTTCGCTGTAACCGGGGGCGGCGTTGATCTTGAGGATATCGGCGATCTTCAGGCCCCGGTCCAGCTTGCGCTGGATGAGCGCGCACTGGTATTCCACGCTGCGATACGCGGAGACTGCCAGCAACTGCACGCCGGTCCTGGCGGCATCCGCCTGCATGCGCCGCCAGGCTTCGGCGGCTGCCGGAATCATGCGCTGGTCGCGGCCGAGAGAGTCGGGGCCGATGCTCACCAGCTCCTGGGCTTCCTCGCAGAGCGCGAGGTGGCGCTGCTCCGCGTAATCCGCAGGGATGCCGAAGCCCATGTGCAGGCCGGCGATGGCCTGGCGGTAATCCTGCGCCACGCTGGGCTTGGAGGGAGTCGAGATGCTCACGAGTGCTGCCGCCGCATATATAGAAGTATACGCGTCGCCTCGGGGTCCATTCTGTGAGGGAGTTATCCCCCCAGGAACACCATCTTCTTCCATATCTGCCGTCCGGTCAGTGCATGCAGCACCGCCGCACCCACGTGCAGGACCAGATAGGTGGGGATCCAGATGCCGCCCCACTCATGGTGGATCTCCCGCACCACGCTGAGCCAACCCGAGGTGCGCTCGCCGGGTGCGATCATGATGGCCATGAGGGTGCCGGAGGCGCCCTGCCAGGTGAACAGCAACAACCCCAAGCTCTGCACCAGCGCATTCAATCCCTGGTGCGGCACCGGCTCCGGCATCTTGAAGTGCGCGAAGGCCATGAGGTCCGCCTTCACCAGGGCCAGACGCTCGCGGGTGTAAGGCACCCAGGCGCTGAAGCGTGATTGCTTCGGACCGAAGAAACCATATAAGAGGCGCCCCAGCAGGAAGGCGCTGAAGGCGAGGCCCACGTACATGTGCAGCATGTAACCCGAGTGATCCGGCTTGTGGTAGTCGTGGGCGTCCTCGCCGATCCACCAGGCCCACACGCCGAACACCACCAGCCCCAGGTGCAGCACGCGGGTCGGGACGTCGAGTTTCGTGGAGGCGGCGGCCATCGAGTTTCTCCCGGTCAGTTACCAGAGTATGGACAAACGGTGGAGGGCGAAAATTCCGTGCCGGCGATGCTGCGGCAGCATCGCGCCTCGACGAAGCGGTTTGGTGGTCCCGCGACCGCTCAGACCGGGTTACCGCGCAGCAGCCGCACCGGCAGGAACAGGATCGCGTGCAAGAGTCCGAACACCGCGTCGACGGTGATGCCCACCAGACGGAAAGGCAGCAGCAAGAGCCAGATGAAGGGATACAACACCAGCGCCACGAGCGCCAGCGGCCAGCACAGCACCAGCAGGATCAGCCAGAGGACGAAGCTGTTGAAGATACGCACCGCGCCAGTATAGCGCGGGATTCAACCACCCTTCTGGATGGTCTCCTGGGCGCTCAGGGCGCGCCAGCGGTCGCCGCTCTTCACGAATACGTCGGTGAAGCGCACCTTCACGGTGAAGGACTTGTCCGCGGCCTCGGTGGTGTTGATGCCAGTGACCACGCCCAGGTCGCCGTGCACCCGCACTTTCAGGTCGCTCAGGGTCTGGGTGGTGGTGACGGGCACCGCGCCGGCTGCCAGCACGTCGGCCTTGCTGCGCAACTGGCCCTGCCAGGACACGTCCTGGAAGTCGTCCATGATCAGCGCTTCGAGCCACGGGTTGTCGTGCTTCAGCGCCGCGTCCAGCCACTGCTGTTCCAGGTCCTTGAGTTGCTCCTCGTCGGACTTCGCCCCAGCGGCGGCGGTCTGGGTGGCAGCGGCGGGCGCCGCCTTGCTGGTGCTCGCCGGCGCGCTGCCGGCGGCGAAAGCTTGCGTCGAGAGCAGCGTGAGGCTGGCGATGAGAGGGACGATGCGCATGGGCGCCTCCTTGCATGTCGTTCAGCCTCAGCATGCCACGCCCGCGCGCGCCACAGGTAAAATGGCGCATGGATGTCACCGGTATCCTCGATAAGTTGAATCCCGCCCAGCGGGAAGCCGTCTCCGCCGAGGCCCGGCCCACCCTGGTGCTGGCCGGCGCCGGCAGCGGCAAGACCCGGGTGCTGGTGCACCGCATCGCCTGGCTCCAGCAGGTGGAGCAGGTGTCGCCTTATGGAATCTTGGCGGTCACCTTCACCAACAAGGCCGCCGGCGAGATGCGCGGCCGGGTGGAGAAGCTCATGGGCGGCTCCGCCGGCGGCATGTGGATCGGCACCTTCCACAGCATCGCGCACCGCCTGCTGCGCCAGCATTGGCGCGAGGCGGGCCTGCCCCAGGCCTTCCAGATCCTGGATTCCGAGGACCAGCACCGGCTCATCAAGCGCCTGCTGAAGAGCCTCGAGCTGGATGAATCGCGCTATCCGCCGCGCCAGGCCCAGTGGTTCATCAACTCCCGCAAGGACGATGGCCTCCGCGCCAAGAACATCCCGGCGGGAGACGATCCCTTCCAGGCAACGCTTCTAAAGGTGTATCGGGCCTACGAAGAAGCCTGCGAACGCGGCGGCCTGGTCGACTTCGCCGAGCTGCTGCTGCGCGCCCACGAGCTCTGGCTCAAGAACCCGGAGCTGCTGGAGCACTACCGCCGCCGCTTCCGCCACATCCTGGTGGACGAGTTCCAGGACACCAACGCCATCCAGTACGCCTCGATACGCATGCTGGCGGGACCGAACGGCATCCCCTTCGTGGTGGGCGACGACGACCAGTCCATCTATGGCTGGCGCGGCGCCAAGATCGAGAACATCCTGCGCTTCGAGAAGGACTTCCCCGGCACCCGCGTCATCAAGCTGGAGCAGAACTACCGCTCCACCGGCAACATCCTCAAAGCCGCCAACGCGCTCATCGACCACAACACCAGCCGCCTCGGCAAGAACCTCTGGACCGAGGGTGGCGAGGGCGCGCCCATCAAGGTCTATGCCGGCTACAACGAGCAGGACGAGGCCCAGTTCGTCATCGAGCGCATCAAGCAGTGGCAGGAGGCGGGCGGCGTGCGCCGCGACCTCGCCATCCTGTACCGCTCCAACGCCCAGTCGCGGGTGTTCGAAGAGCGGCTCATGCTCGAAGCCATCCCCTACCGGGTCTACGGCGGCCTGCGCTTCTTCGAGCGCCAGGAGATCAAGGACGCGCTCGCCTACCTAAGGCTCATCGAGAACCGCAACGACGACGCCTCCTTCGAGCGCGTCATCAACGTCCCCACCCGCGGCATCGGCACCAAGGGCGTGGAGCTGCTGCGTGAGGTGGCGCGCCGCGATAGCCTCTCCCTGTGGCAGGCCCTGGCCCAGGTGCTCGGCGACCAGACGCAGCCGGCGCGGGTCACCGCGGCCCTCTCGAAGTTCCAGAAGCTCATGGACGAGATGGAGCTGCAGGTGCGCGGGCTGCAGCTGCACGAGCAGGTGGACCAGATGCTCATCCAGAGCGGGCTCACCGACCACTACCTCAAGACCGAGAAAGGCGAGCGCGGCGACGCACGGGTCGAGAACCTGCAGGAACTGGTGAGTGCCGCCCGGGGTTTCGTGCCTGAGAATCTCGAAGGCATGAGCGCGCTCTCGGCCTTCCTCTCCCACGCCGCGCTCGAGTCCGGCGAGGGCCAAGCGGCGGCCTGGGAGGACTGCGTGCAGCTCATGACGCTGCACTCCGCCAAGGGCCTCGAGTTCCCCATCGTCTTCATCTGCGGCATGGAAGACGGGCTCTTCCCCCACGAGCGCTCCACCGACGACCTGGAGGGCCTGGAGGAGGAACGCCGGCTCTGCTACGTGGGCATGACCCGCGCCATGCGCGAGCTATATATGACGTACGCCGAGCAGCGCCGCCTGCACGGCATGGACAATTACGGCGTGCCCTCGCGGTTCCTCAGGGAACTGCCGCCGGAGCTGGTGGAGGAGATCCGTCCCCGGGTGCAGGTCACGCGGCCCTACACTGCGCCTATGAGCGCAGTCTCCCGCGGCGCTGCGCCGAGCGGTCCCGGCATGCACCTGGGACAGCGAGTACGGCACCCGACCTTCGGTGAAGGTGTCGTACTCGACTATGAAGGGGATGGGGCGCACGCCCGCGTGCAGGTGAACTTCGCGGTGGGATCGAAATGGCTCGTCGTGGCTTACGCGAACCTTACGACTCTGTGATCCGCATCTTTTCGCCTATGCCGTGTATACGGTAGAACAGTTTGACGGAGAGACAGGTACTAGCCAACGATAGGACTGTGAGCAGGACGAGCCCCATGATCAAGTTGCTGTAGACCGCGCCGATGCTCATCAGTACCAAGATCGGGTAAGCCAGCAGGCAATCGAAGAGCATCGCGGAGCGCACGCCACTCACGATAAGCGAGGCACCACAGTGCTCACAGCGGACACGTCTCTTCCTGGCCTTGAGCAGAGTCCATGCCGAAGCCTTCGTGGCGCAGGCAGGGCAGAAGTCGGTCCCGGACGGTCTCTTCATTAGTCTTCGCGCTTCCCTAGGTCCGCATCGTCCAAAGTCTTCGAATAATCCGTCTCCAGCACTTGGCGCGCGGCTTTCTCATCGCCACGTGCGACCCGAAGTTTGATGCCGCCGAGGGCGATGGAATACAGCCAGTCCATCTGCACCATGTTCTCGTCGAAGAGCTGGGCCTCGATGCCCTCCGCCGAGAGGCGCCCCAGGGCGATGTGGGCGTCGATGGTCTTGTCGTAGGTGGCGACGGTGATGAACTCGTCCATGGACCTGTCCGGGATGGAGACGCCGCGGGCCACCCCCTCGGGAGGCGGCACCAGCGAACGCAGGAATCGGGTCAAGGCGGCGATCGGGACCAAGGGCTCACCCTGGGGTCTGCCTCTACGGCCTTAGGTCCTGATTCTAGAGCAATGCGGGGAGCGGAAATGAAGAGGCCCGGGGAACCCATCCATGGGCTTCCCGGGCCTCACAAAAAAAGACCCCGGCGGCAAGGGGATACCGCCGGGGAGAGCCTTCTTGGCTGGAGGTGATTGGTGCTACTCGCACCCATCGATGGGCGTGCATCCGTGCTTCCTACCCCGCCCCGGTCCTCGAACCATCCTTGTCCCGCCGTCCATGGCGGTGTGGGCAGGAGTGACTTTCCTCCCTTTGGCCCCGCGGGGATGCCAGCCAAAGCCGACACGTGCTGTAGGACTATCCCTACAAGGAGCCACCCGACCCCCCGCCGGGCAAGGGGTCCCGCTAGAATGGGTCAGGGAATCCCTACAAAAAGCCCCTCCAGGAGCGTCCATGGCCGAGTTTTATCCGGTGCTGGAACCCTACGCGACCCACCGTCTGCCGGTGGGGCAGGGCCACGAGATCTACGTGGAGGAATGCGGCAACCCGCAGGGCCTGCCGGCCGTGTTCGTGCATGGCGGCCCCGGCGGCGGCTGCAACGCCGACAGCCGGCGCTTCTTCGATCCGCGCCGCTACCGCATCGTGCTCTTCGACCAGCGCGGCTGCGGCCGTTCGCGGCCCCATGCCTCGCTCGAGCACAACACCAGCCAGGAGCTGGTGGCGGACATGGAAGTGATCCGCGCCAAGCTCGGCATCGAGAAGTGGCTGGTGTTCGGCGGCTCCTGGGGTTCCACCCTGGCGCTGCTCTACGCCGAGAGCCATCCGGAGCGCGCCCTGGCCCTGGTGTTGCGCGGCATCTTCCTCGCCACGCCTTCCGAGCTCGACTGGTTCTATCGCGGCGGCATCGCCCACATCTTCCCGGACCATTTCGCCGACTTCGTCGCGCCCATCCCCGTGCCGGAGCGGGGCGACCTGGTGCGCGCCTATCACAAGCGGCTGACAGATAAGGATTTGGATGTACAACGGCGCGCCGCCGAGGCCTGGTCCATGTTCGAGGCGCGCTGCTCCACGCTCTTGCCCAGCGAATCGCTGGTGAACTACTTCACCGAGCCGGATGTGGCCATCGCCGTGTCGCGCATCGAGTGCCACTACTTCGTCAACGACTGCTTCCTCGCCCCGGACCAGCTGGTGCGGGACGTGGGCCGCGTGCGCCACATCCCCAGCGTCATCATCCAGGGTCGCTACGACGTGGTGTGTCCGCCGTCCGCCGCCTGGCGCCTCAAGCAGGCCTGGCCGGAAGCGGATCTGCGCTTCATCCCGGACGCGGGCCACTCCGCCAGCGAGCCCGGCACCCGCTCGGCGCTCGTCGAAGCCACCGATCGGTTCGCGCGGACGCTCACCTCCTGAATATATGACGTTGCAAAACACCATCCCTGGCGTTTTTCAACCCGCTTCGGCGCGAAGTGAATTCGCGCCTCGCGTGCTCGCGTGATTGGATTGCTCCAGCGGGTGACGCAGGCCTCGGTGAGCATCGAGGGCACGCAGGTGGCGTCCATCGGCCGCGGCCTCTTGGTGCTCGTCGGCGTGGAGAAGGGCGACAAGGGCGACCAGGCGGACCGCCTGCTGGAAAAGATCCTGGCTTACCGGGTGTTCCCGGACGCGGAAGGCCGCATGAACCTGGATCTCAAGGCGGTGCAGGGCGGTCTCTTGCTGGTGCCGCAGTTCACCCTCGCCGCGGACACCAAGAAGGGCAACCGCCCCAGCTTCGCCGCGGCGGCGCCGCCGGAGGTGGGTGAGCGGCTGTTCCGCCACCTGGTGCAGCGCGCCGCGGGGCAGCACGGGCCGGTGAGCTCAGGCGTGTTCGGGGCCGATATGCAGGTGGCCCTGGTGAACGATGGGCCCGTCACCTTCTGGCTGCAGGCGGCCCCGGAGCTTGCCGGGCCCGATTGACGGGGGGCCGGTTTGGCCTATGCTATAGATAACGACACCCTGGACCCCGTCGCGCCCCGCCCACATCCGAAACCCCTCCCATGCTCCTGATACCTTCCCTCGAGCTGAAAGGCGGCAAATGCGTGCGCAAGGGCCCGCCCGTGGGCGGCAAACCTGGGGTGCTGCTCCCGTATTCCGATGATCCCGTGGCCCAGGCCCAGCAGTGGGTGAAGGCCGGCGCCCGCCGGCTGCAGCTGGTGGACCACGACAGCATGGTCTCCGGCAAGGCCGCCCAGGCTGCCATGGTGCAGCGCATCGTCGCCGCCTGTCCCGGCGTGCCGGCGCAGGTCACCGGCGGCATCCGCAACGAGGAAGGGCTGCTGCCTTATATAGAAGCGGGAGCCGACTTCGTGGTGCTGGGCATGCGCGCCCTAACCTCGGCGCATCTCGTCAACGACCTCTGCCTCGAATATCCCGGCCACATCGTGGTGGCGCTGGACGTGCGCGAAGGCAAGGTCGCCGGCGGCGGCTGGTCCAAGCTCGCCCATGCCGACATGTCCGAGACCGCCGAGCACTTCCAGCGTGAGGGCGTGGCCGCCATCGTCTTCTGTCCCGTCGGCGACGCGAAGGACTGCATCGCCTCCGCCGCCGTCATGGCGCGCGGCATCGCCATACCCGTCATCGCCGCGGCAGGCGTGGCCACGCTGGAAGACGTGAAGAGCCTCTGCACAGGTGCCGGCGAAGACCTGTTCGGCGTCATCGTGTCGGATGCCTTGCACGAAGGTCTGGACCTGGCCGCTGGCCAGAAGCTCGCAGACTCGCTCTCGAAAGCCTGATTTCAGGCTTTTATTCCAGGAACTCCGTTATTCCCGCGGGCCCCAAGCGCTTCCGCGAAGAGTAAAATACGCACCTCGACTCACCGTTCCGGGCCCAGGGGCCCCAGGACCATTCCATGGAATTCAGTTTCGGCAAACTGCTGCTCATCCTCATCATCATCCTGGTGGTGTTCGGCACCGCCAAGCTCCCCAAGATCGGCGAGGATCTCGGCAAGGCCGTGCGCAGCTTCAAGAAGGCCGCCAACGAGGGCGACGAGTCCGCCGGCGGCAACGTGGGCACCTCCAAGGACAAGCACTGAGCCTTGTCCGGTCTCTAAGCCATGCTCGAAGGCAGCTTCTGGGAGCTCTCCCTCATATTCCTCATCGCGCTGGTGGTGTTCGGCCCCGAGCGCCTGCCGGGTCTCGCCCGTAGCGTCGGCCTGTGGGTGGGCAAGGCCCGCGCCACGCTGCGCGGCTTCAACGAGCAGATCGAGCGTGAGCTGGCCGCCACCGAGATGCGCAAGCATGCCGCGGACGTGAAGCAGGCCGCCCAGCCCGGGGCGCCCAAGCCCGATGCAAAGTCCGGTGACGAGCATGACGGCACCTGACGAGCAGCCCGCACCCCCGCTGATCAGCTCCACGCTCATCGCCCACCTGCTGGAGATCCGCCGCCGCCTGCTGAGTTCGGTGGCCACGCTGCTGGTGCTGTTCTTCTGCCTGTTCCCGTTCCAGAACCGGGTGTTCGCCTGGGTCGCCAAGCCCATGATCGACAAGCTGCCGGCCGGCAGCAGCATGATCGCCACCGGCGTGACCTCGCCGTTCATGACGCCCATGAAGCTGACCCTGGTGGTGGCGCTGTTCCTCACGGTGCCGGCGTTCCTCTGGCACATCTGGCGCTTCATCTCGCCCGCGCTCTACAAGCGCGAGCGGCGCATGTTCCTGCCGCTGCTGATCTCCAGCGTGGTGCTGTTCTACGCCGGCGTGGCCTTCGCCTACTTCATCCTGTTCCCGGTGGCCTTCGCCTTCCTCGCCAACGCCGCGCCGGCCGGCGTCAAGGTGATGACCGACATCAACGCTTACCTCGACTTCGTGCTCACCATCTTCTTCGCCTTCGGCGTGGCCTTCGAGGTGCCGGTGGCCATCGTGCTGATGGTATGGATGGGCTTCACCTCGCCCGGCAAGCTCAGGAAGCTGCGCCCCTACGCGCTCATCGCCGCCTTCCTGGTGGGGTTCTTCCTGGCGCCGCCGGACGTGATCTCCATGACCCTGCTGTCGATACCGGTGTACCTGCTCTATGAGCTCGGCATGGTCATGGCGAAGCTCATGGTGCCGGGCTCCCGCGAGGTGGATGAGCAGCTCAAGCAGCAGGGCGCTGCGTGAACGTCTCCGTGAGACGCGCGGCCGGGGCGGACGCCGCCGCCATCGCCTCGCTCTCCGCGCAGCTCGGATACCCGAGCGAAGTGGGCCAGGCGGCGGCACGCCTCGATTCCCTGAAAGATCACCCGGACATCCGCGCCTACGTGGCCGAGCAGGGCGGCAAGGTGGCGGGCTTCACCGGCCTCATGGTGTTCCCCGCGTTCCATCGGGATGGGCTGCACGGCTACATCACCGCCCTGGTGGTGGATTCGGGCCTGCGGGGCGGCGGCATCGGCGGCGCGCTGCTCGAGGCTGCGGAGGCCTGGTTCGCGGAGCGGGGCGTGAAGCGGGTGAACCTCACCACTGCTCTCCATCGCGAAGCGGCGCATGGTTTCTACGAGAAATATGGCTATACGTTCACCGGAAAGAGATTCACCAAGATACTTTGACCCGTTGACGTCTCATCCCTAAACCCGGATGCTCCGGGGGCGCCTTTATCATCTAAGGCTAGGGGTATCTCATGGCGACCACGCAGAACCGCACGTTCTTGGGCCACCCACTCGGCCTGATGAACCTGTTTTTCACCGAGGCCT
>DASXYJ010000227.1:0-6216 GCA_036502565.1 Gammaproteobacteria bacterium | reverse complement strand
ATGAAGATGCTGCGGTATCGCAGCGGCTTCATTTGATGCACGGCCATGTCTTTGTGCTCCTTTTCTACTTTCACTTGCGCGGCATTCTGAAGGTAGAGCATGAAGAGCACATGTAAGGCGCGTTACGGCTGTGTTACATCCCACGTATTCATGGGGGGTTCCTGTCCTTTGCGTGCAATGCACCTGTCACCAAGCTTTAACCCGGCGGGCCTAACATGCTTCCCCATGCTGGCCCGCCTCCTGAAACAGCCCATCCTCCTCACCGAGCGCCGTCCGGAACAGCCTCGGGAAGCCACCGTGCTGCCTTTCAGTCGTCCGAAGGCCGCGAAGCCCGCGCAGGCCGAGCCGGGAAGCCGGCGAGGGCCCAGCCATGGATGGCTGGGCAGGGGTGTGGCTCTGATCGAGATTCTCGCCACGGATGGCTCCTTGGCGAGCGTAGCTTCGGCTACCGCGGCTGCGGGAGGCCCTGAGATGGCCGCCAATGATGGACAGGATTGGAGAACCAAATATCCTTCCACCCGCATGCATGGGGCGGACTTCGAAGCCGAGTTCTATCCCGCCTCTGGCGATTCCTTCTAAGCATCCCGGGTTCACCATGGATTCCATGTCACTGGACTACCGTCTCGGTCACGATATCTATCGCATATCGGTGACCGTCGTCATCGACGCGACCCTTGGCCGGCGCATGTACCGTCCCGAGGTGGTGATCGAGAAGAACGTCTCGGACATGGATGCTGAAGGCGTCCAGCGCCTGAAGGTGGCGGAGCTCTTCTCCTCGGAGGAGAAGGCCCAGCGCTATGCCTTGGGTTATGCGAAGAAAGTCATCGAAGCCACGGGCGTGGTGAACTGAAGCTCAGGCTTCCGGGGCGAGGCCCCGCAGCTGCTTCAGGGGCATGTGCCAGACGATCTGCGCCTCGCCGGCGACGGGAGTCTCCGGCATCTCCAGGCAGCAGCAGCTGCCTTTCTTCATGAGCGCCAGGCTGCGCGGCTCACCGCTCACCATGTAGCCGATCCACTGGCTCAGGTCCGGCTCATGGCCCACCAGGGCCAGCGTGCCTTTCTGCTTGGTCAGCCATTGCAGCAACGCCACGTGCTGAAACCCCGGTGAGAGTCCCGCATGCTGCTGGCGTCTGGCATCCGGGAAGGCTTCCGCCAACAGGTCGGCGGTCTGTACCGCCCGCACCAGGGGACTCGAGACCAGCTGGTCGATGTGCTCGATGACCTGGCCCAGGCCCCGGGCGCCGGCACGCATCTTGCGCCGGCCTTCCTTGGTGAGCTCCCGTTGCGCATCATTGCGGCCGCCGATGAGCGCGTGGGCCGGTTCCTCGGCCTCCGCGTGGCGGATCACCAGCACGCAGCGATTCATTCGGTGAGGGCCCGCGACAGGCTCTCGATGGAGGTGATGGGCAGCGAGCAGGTGGTGCCGCGGCACACGTAGGCGCAGGCAGGGCCGCGCGGCGTGCAGCGGGCCAGCAGGCCGGGGAGGTTGCGTGCCTGTTCGGGGATGCAGAGCACCAAGCGCCGCGGATCGTACTGGCTCGCCAGCTCCGCGCGCCAGTCCGCCAGGGCCTCGTGGTCGCCCCGCAGCACCACCATGGTGGGCGGCTCCAGCATGGAGTTGAGGGATAGCAGCATGGAGGCGTGGGATTCCGGGTATTCCCGCATGAGGCCGGCGGCGGCTTTCAGGGTGCGCTCACCAGCATCGATGTAGCCGGGATCCGCCGCGAGATGCCCGAGTTCGATCAGTGCCCGCGCCGCTACGGCGTTGCCAGAGGGCATGGAGTCGTCGCTGAAGCTGCGGGGGCGGTGCAGGGGGGTTGCGTGATCGTCGGCGGTGAACCAGAATCCGCCGCGCTCCCGGTCCTCGAAGTGTTCCAGCATGGCGTCTGCCACTTCCCGTGCCCAGGCGAACCAGGTGCTGTCCCAGCGGGACTGCAGCAGCTCCAGCAGGCCCGCGAGCAGGAAGGCGTAGTCGTCGAGGTATCCCGGTATCTGCGCCGGGCTCTTGCGCCAGCTCGCATACAGGCGGCCGTTGCGCCAGAGGTGCTTGTGGACGAAGCCGGCGGCACGCTCGGCGGAGTCGATGTAGGCGGGCCGCGACAGCAGCCGGCCGGCGGAAGCCATGCCGCGGATCATGAGGCCGTTCCAGGCCGTGAGCACCTTGTCGTCCAGGCCCGGGTGCACGCGCTTCTCGCGTGCGGCGAAAGCCTTGGCGCGGGCCGATTCCAACAGCTCCAGGGTCGCCTGCTCGAGGCGCGGCGGAGGCACCAGGCGCGCCTGGTCCAGGCTCATGCGCAGGTGCCAGTGCGTCTCCTCGAAGTTGGGCGGATCGTTGAGGCCATAGTGGGCGGCCAGGGCGATGAACTCGTTCTCCGTCACGATGTTCCGCAGCTGGTCGCGGGTCCAGACGTAGAACTTGCCTTCCTCGCCTTCCGAGTCCGCATCCAGGCTGGAGTAATAGCCGCCTTCTGGGCCCTGCATCTCGCGCATCGCCCAGTTGGCGGTCTCCTCGGCGGTGTGGCGGAACAGGCCTTCGCCCGTGAGCTGCCAGGCCTGGGCGTAGAGGAACAGCAGGGAGCCGTTGTCGTAGAGCATCTTCTCGAAGTGGGGGATGCTCCAGGAGTTGTCCACGGAGTAGCGGCAGAAGCCGCCGCCCAGATGGTCGAAGATGCCGCCGGTGGCCATGCGCCTGAGGCTTAAGGTGGCCATGTGCCGGCAGGTGCGGCGGGTCTCCGGGTCCACATCCGGGGTGGCGATGATGTTGAGCAGGAGCTCGATGTCCGAGACGTGCGGGAACTTGGGAGCGCGGCCGAAACCGCCGTCCCGGGGGTCGAAGTTCTTGAGCAGCACCCCGAGCGCGCTGCCGATGGGCTCGAAGTCCAGCTCCTCGCCGTCGTCCCCGGTGTGCTGTTCCGCGGCTTTCTGGAACATGCCGATGAGCTCGGCGCTCTGCTGGTCCAGGTCCGCTTGGTTCTCCCGGTAGAAGTCCGCGGCCTTCTGCAGCACCTCCCGGAAGGTGGGCATGCCGTAGCGTGGCTCCTTCGGGAAATAGGTGCCGGCGAAGAAGGGCACCAGGTCGCGGGGCGAGAGGAACAGGGTGAGCGGCCAGCCGCCGCCCCGCTGGGCGATGATCTGGTGGGCCAACTGGTAGATGCGGTCCAGGTCCGGGCGCTCTTCCCGGTCCACCTTGATGTTCACGTACAGCCGGTTCATGAGCTCGGCCGTCTGCGGGTCCTCGAAGGATTCGTGGGCCATCACATGGCACCAATGGCAGGCGGCGTAGCCTATGGAGAGCAGGATGGGCTTGTCGGCCGCCTTGGCTTCGGCCAAGGCTGCCTCGTCCCAGGGCTGCCAGTGCACGGGATTCTCCGCGTGCTGCTGCAGATAGGGACTGCTGGCCTCGCCCAAGCGGTTCTTGTCGGCGTCGCCCATGGGGCCTCGCACTGTTAGAATGCGTCTACTATACGTTCCCGAACGCCCCTTCGCAGCCTGAACCCATGTCCCTGCCGCCACTGATCCTGAGGAAGAACGAGGACCGCCGCCTGCGCGCGGGTCACTTATGGGTATTCAGTAACGAGGTGGATATCGGCCGTACGCCCCTCAAGGCATTCCAGCCAGGCGACCTGGTGGAGATCCAATCCAGCAGCGGCCATGCCATCGGCACCGGCTATGTGAACCCCAATTCGCTGATCGCGGCGCGCATCCTGTCCCGTGACCCTCAGCATCTCCCTGACCGCTCGCTCTTGGTGCACCGGCTCAACATCGCCCTCTCCCTCAGGGAGAGGCTATACCCGAAACCCTTCTATCGATTAGTGTTCGGCGAGTCAGACGGCTTGCCGGGCCTGGTGGTGGATCGTTACGGCGACGTGCTGGTGGCCCAGATCACCACCGCCGGCATGGAGCGCCTGAAGGCGGATATCGTGGCGGCTCTGGAGAAGGTACTGAAGCCTTCCGCCCTGGTGTTCCGCAACGATGTGGGCATCCGGCAGCTGGAGGGGCTGCCGCTCTACGTGGAGACCGCCTTCGGTACCGCGCCCGCCACGGTGCAGGTGGAAGAGCATGGCCGGAAGTTCGAAGCGCCCCTGGAAGGCGGCCAGAAGACCGGCTGGTTCTTCGACCAGCACGACAACCGCGCGCGCCTCTTGCGCTACGTGAAGGACCAGCGGGTGCTGGACGTGTGCAGCTACGTGGGCGGCTGGGCGGTGCAGGCCGCGAGCCACGGCGCCATCGAGACAGTCGCGGTGGACAGTTCCGCCCAGGCCCTGCAGTGGGTGCAGAAGAACGCCGCCGCCAACGGCGTGAGCGTGGATACCCTCCAGGCGGACGCCTTCGATGCCCTCAAGGACCTGAAAGAGCAGGGTAAGAAGTTCGGCGTGGTGATACTGGACCCGCCGGCCTTCGTGAAACGCCGCAAGGACCTGGCGGCAGGGAAGGACGCCTACCGGCGCCTGAACCAGCTGGCCATGCAGTTGTTGGATCGCGACGGGATGCTCATTTCTTGCTCATGTTCCCACCATATGAGCGGCGGAGACCTGCTGGGCGCCATCCAGACCGCCGCCCGCCATCTGGGGCGCGACGCGCAAGTGCTGGAGCAGGGCATGCAGGCGCCGGACCACCCGGTGCACCCGGCCATCCCCGAGACCTCCTACCTCAAGGCTTTCTACGTCCGCGTGGTGGCCTGAGTCGGTAAAATAGGCCCATGCTGACTTACCCCAACATCGATCCCATCGCCCTGTCCCTGGGCACCTGGCACCTCTTCGGCCACGCCCTCCAGCCAGCCATCCATTGGTACGGCGTCACCTACCTGGTGGGTTTCCTGGGCGGCTACTACTGCATGTGGCTGCGCAGCAAGAAGCCCGGCAGCGTCTGGACCTCGCTGCAGCTCCAGGACCTCCTGTTCTACGTGGCGCTGGGCGTGGTGATCGGCGGCCGCACCGGCTACATGCTGTTCTACGACTTCAACGGCCTGAAAGCCGATCCCAAGACCTTCTTCTTCGTCTGGAACGGCGGCATGTCCTTCCACGGCGGCCTCATCGGCGTGCTGGTGGCCATGGGGATCTACTGCCGCCAGCAGGGCCGGCATTTCTTCGATGTGGTGGACTTCATCGCGCCGGTGGTGCCCATCGGTCTCGGCGCCGGACGTCTCGGCAACTTCATCAACGGCGAACTGTGGGGTAAGGTCACGGACCTGCCCTGGGGCATGCGCCTAGACTGCGCCCAGGAGCGTTTCGCCTATTATTGCGGCGGCGTGCATCCGGGTTATAGCCTGCCGCACCATCCCTCCCAGCTCTATGAGCTGCTGCTGGAAGGCGTGGTGATGTTCACGGTGCTGTGGATCTATTCCGCCAAGCCGCGGCCGCGCATGGCGGTGTCGGGCCTGTTCGGCATCCTGTACGGCTCGTTCCGCTTCATCATCGAGTTCGTGCGCATGCCGGACCAGCAGCTGGGATACCTGGCCTTCGACTGGCTCACCATGGGCCAGATCCTGTCCCTGCCGCTCATCGCGGTTGGCGTCACGCTCATGGTGCTGGCGTACCGATCTAAATCGGACAAGCGGGACACAGCTTGAAGCAATACCTCGACCTGCTGCGCAAGGTACGGGACGAGGGCGCCCCCAAGACCGACCGTACCGGCACCGGCACGAAGTCCCTGTTCGGCCACCAGATGCGCTTCGACCTGTCCGCCGGGTTTCCGGCGGTCACCACCAAGAAGCTGCATTTCCGTTCCATCATCCATGAGCTGTTGTGGTTCCTGAAGGGCGAGACCAATACCCGCTACCTCAAGGAGAACGGCGTCAGCATCTGGGACGAATGGGCGGATGAGAACGGCGAGCTGGGCCCCGTGTACGGCTACCAGTGGCGTTCCTGGCCCACCCCGGATGGTCAGCACATCGACCAGATCACCCGGGTCATGGACCAGATCAAGAAGACCCCGGATTCCCGCCGCATCATCGTCAGCGCCTGGAACGTGGCGGACCTGGACCGGATGGCCCTGCAGCCCTGCCACGCCTTCTTCCAGTTCTATGTGGCGGAGGACAAGCTCTCCTGCCAGCTCTATCAGCGCAGCGCGGACCTCTTCCTGGGTGTGCCCTTCAACATCGCCTCCTATGCGCTGCTGACCCATATGTTCGCCCAGCAGTCGGACCTTGAAGTCGGCGACTTCGTCTGGACCGGCGGCGATTGCCATCTCTATAGCAACCACATGCAGCAGGTGGAG
>DASXYJ010000226.1:0-9651 GCA_036502565.1 Gammaproteobacteria bacterium | reverse complement strand
CCGATGATCACGTCCACCGGATTGTCCTTCACGTCCATCCAGGCGAAGTCACTCTCCTGGTATTGGTCGGTGAGCAGCGACTGGGCGCGCAACGAGAGGAACTTGCGGAAGCTGGCGTTGCTGGAGAGCGCCGAGGCCTGGTTGAGCAGGTCGGAAGCCTTGGCCAGCTCCTCCTGGTAAGCCACATGGTACGGCACGCTGATGAGCGTGCCCTTGGGGTCGCGACGCAGCAAGGTGTACAGGGAATCCTTGTCCGCGAGTTTTGACTTGTTGAACTCAGCCACGCTCATGTCCGTGGGATAGAAGTTAGCACCGGCCGGCTTCTTGCCGACGCCGGCGACGAAAGGATGGTCATCGTTGAGCCGATCCCAGGGGCCGTAGTTGTATCCCACCAGGGTACGGGTGGCCGGATCCTTGATGTCCGAGAACAGCTGCTGCTTGTTGCCGTAGGCCTGCTGCCAGAAGATCTCGTCCATCACCTGGCTTCCCTGCACCAGCTTCACCAGCATCTGCTTCTGCTGCGGATCGAAGCCCGAGAGATCCGCCGTGAGCTGCACCTCGGCATAGTCCGAGAGATGCTGGAAGGCATAGGACGGCGCACCCGGCCGTGCGCTGGCGGCGGTCGGCGCGCTGGAAGTATCCGCCTGAGGTGCCTGGGTGCCCTGCGGCGGCTTGCCGCAGGCGACGAGCCCGGCGAAGGCGAGGAGGAGGGCCAGACGGCGATCACGGATCCGCATCACATGCTCCAACAGGGGGCAGAGTAGGGTGCGGCAGAGGAATAGGGTGCGAGGACGGCCCTCTCGGAGCCATCGATACCTCATGCGGCATGGCGCAGACCCGCTCCCCCTGAAGGAGCCGTCCGCCCTTCCCTTATATAACGCTATAGATGGCTGTCGAGGTAGTGTTCGAGGGCGTTGTAGCTGCCCGGCTCGAAATCCGTGAAGCGGACCCCTATCCGGTATTCGTCCTCGCCGCCCGCCCTCACCGACATGATCTGGCCGAACAGACCCAGCTTGGACTCGTTCTCGGGCATGTCCGGCAGGTTGACCTTCACCCGGATGGGCACTTGGTGGTCCCCTTTGGTATCAGCCCCATGGGGGGTGATGCGCTCCATGGTGGGTTTGTCGCAGACGATCTGCAGACCCGTCAGGGAGATGTTGGCGGCGATCCCGGGGAAGCTGCTCCCGTCCTCACAGAGGATGCGGATCGAGTGCTCGGTCTCGATGCGGTCGAAGGTGCGTTTCTCGTCTGACATCAGGCACTCAGGGGCCGCGCGCGGGCGCCCATTGTAGTGGCTGTATCCGGGTGTGTCGCGTCTGACAGGCGCTGCACGGTATTTGAGCGACTTTGGATCATCGTGATATCCCCTGAGACTCATTGAGCTCGTCTGTGGGACGGGCTTCTCAGACCTATCCCATGACCATCCCCGCACCCACCCTACGCCCCTGGCCCAATCTCAGGAGCGGGGTAGTTCTCACAATACCGAATGCATTCTTCCCGCGTTCTCAATCTTAAGTTACTGATTAAGTAAGTAATAAATACTGATTAATATCAAATAAATACACTTACTTTCTAATATTAGTAATAAGAATGTGGAACAGAGCAGAGGGCCCCATATCTTGTGTTTGCTCCCCTTGGCACCTTGCAAACCAAGTATACCCATAATCTAACATAATATACATTATGCGCATTATAGGGGATATGGGCCTGGCGTGTTGAGCCGGCACAAACACCTTGGTTATCCCCAGGAGCCGTAAGACGCCGATGCCCACCCTGGCCCTGCTCCTGGTACTCAGGCGGCTCAGACGGAGACTCAAGCTCAGCCGCCACCGGCTGAAGTTTAGGCTTGGCCGGATCCATATCCGGATCAGCTGGTAACCATGCCGACTCCCAAACAAAAACCGCCGCCGGGTCGCCCCGGCGGCGGTTGGTCTCGAGTCAGCCTGGGTGATCAGCCTTGCGGCGGATTGCTGACCGTCAGCTCGTTATGGACCGCAGTCACGCCGGTGACCCCCTGGGTCGCCTGCACTGCCGCGCTGGCCGCCGAGGCGGAATCCACGTCGCCACTCAGGGTGACCACGCCGTCGTCGGCGTTCACGTTGATCTCCTGGGCGTTCACGCCCGGGGTACTGGCCAAGGTCGCCTGCACGTTGTTCTCCAGGGCATCGTCATCCACGTGGGCCGTAGCCGTGGTAGTGGCGCCGGCGACCGCGGCGCCGTTGGCATCGGTAGTGGTCGTCGTAGTGGTGGTCGCGACTGGGCGATCGTTGGCATGACCGGCGCAGCCGCCGAGCAGGCCCAAGAGCGCACCGGCCACGAGGGAGATGGAAACCTTGCTTGATGTCGTCATTGCACTTACTCCTTGTCTGGGACTCTTCCGTCCGTTCTGGCTATGTTTCGTTCTACGTGCCGTCACCGGCATCCTGAAAGTTCGATCTTGTCCTGTTGGAAAGGTAATTACCGTGCAGCGATTCACAATGGGACAGATGTGCGTGTCACGTCGCCGCCACGTCATTCACGCTGGCTTCATGGCGCTCCGGGATATGCCTGACGATGAACTTGAACACCTGCCAGACGATCAAGCCTTTGCCCACCCAGCCGCGCAGCTTCCCTAGCGCCAGCGTGGCGCCGGCCGCGGAGAGTCCGGCGACGGCGGGGCTGGAACGCAACCAACCGGCAGCCATGAGCCCGACGTTGAACCAGTGGGCAGGCCTCTCGAACTCTGCGAACGCCCTGCCCAGCTCGCCGCGCTGCAGTTCCGCGCGCTCGACCAGCAAGGCACGATGCTGACGCAATTCCTCGAGCCTAAGCTCCATTGCGGCTCTCATAGATGCAACCTCTCTTCGTCTTTGCGTAGTTCCTCGACCGTGACGCTGAAGAGCCGGGACTTCTGGCTTAGCCGCTTGCGCAGCTGCAGACCTGCGACGAGCGCCAGCAATGCGTACACGATCACGATACCGCTGAGCGCGGCGATGCGGTGCTCGTCCCAGAAGACTGCGACCACCAGCAAGGAGAGGAAGATCAGGCCCAGCGCGGAGAACAGGAACACCATGGCTGCATAGGCCACGATGCCGCTCAAGCGAAGGCGTTCTTCCTCCAGCTCACCGGCCGCGATCTCGAGGCGCGTGCCGACGATGGCGATCAGCGTCGCCACGAAGGTCTTGGCCGAGGCCAGCAGGTTCCCTGCCGGCCTCGGTTGCGGCACGAAGCCCTCTTCGATCACTTGGAAGAAGAGCCCAGGCGGGTGACCAGGAAGCCCAGTACGAAACCGACCCCGCCCGCGATGGCCACGGACTGCCAGGGGTTGGTGCGCACGTAATCATCCGTGGCCTTGGCAGTGGCTCTGGTCTTGTCCACCACCGCCTGCTGCACGGAACTCAGGCGCTCCTTGGCGTCGGCCAGGCGCTCCGCCATCTTCAGGCGCATCGCGGTGACCTTCTCGCCGCCCTGCGCCGCGGTGGCGCCCAGCAGTTCCTCGGTGTCGGCGATCAGCGCCTCGAAGTCGGCGACTAGTTTTTCCTTGCTGGCCGCTTGCTGTCTGGCCAGATGCGAATTTGCCATGATCTCGTCTCCTTGCAGTGGGTATTGGGTCGCCTCACGGACTCGGGCGGCCGCGACGTGCTACGCCGAAGATCAGCGATAGCAGGAATAGCACGATGAAGATGAAGAAGAGTATCTTCGCGATGCCGACAGCGCCTGCGGCGATACCGCCGAAGCCGAAGATGGCGGCGATGATGGCGATCACGAGAAATACCCCGGTCCAGTACAGCATGATGGTGACTCCTGTCGTTCTTAATGTGCGTGTTCGCAAGTTACCGCGCACATGCCGCGCATGCTGTGCGGTTGCGCACAATGAGACATCTGCCGCAAGTGAAGCGGGATCTACGGATGTGACAGGAAGGGGCGGCATCGGGTGAACACCCGATGCGGATACGGTGATTACCTCACCGATGCTCTTTCATGATCTGCGCGCCATGCGGGTATGCGGATGCCGGTACGCGGTTCGCGTCCGGCTCCGCGGCGGAAGCTTGGACCACGCCGATGGGCTCGAGCGCTATCCTCAGGTGCCCGTCTCTTCGGCGATGATGGCGCTGAGATCGACGTTGTGGGCCTTGGGATCCACGTTGCCCTTGAGGCCCCAACGCGTCGCGAGCGCCGGATCCATGGTGGCGAGGCTCAGCAGCATGCGCGGACGGGTCTCCTTGCCGCGCTCGTCGCGGATCACCATGATCACGGGCTTGAGGCGCGACGCCGGCGTGGATGAGACCACCACCGCCAGTGCGCCGTTGTTGCACTGCACCAGGCTGCCGATGGGATAGATGCCGAGGCAGCGGATGAACTCCTGCACCAGCTCCTTGCCGTAGGCGTCGGCGCCTTCGGTGCGCAGCACCGCCAGCGCATCCGCCGGCGTCTTGGCGACGTTGTAGGGCGTCTCACTGGTGAGGCTGTCGTAGGCATCCACCATGCTCACGATGCGCGCGCCCAGCGGCACCTGGTCGCCGGCCAAACCGTCGGGGTAGCCCTTGCCATCCACGCGCTCGTGGTGATGACGCACGATCTCCAGCACCTTGTCCGGCAACTGGCGGGTGAGCTTCAGTACTGCCTCGCCGTCGATGGGATGCCGACGCACCACCTGCTTCTCGGCTTCGGTCAGGCCGCCGGCCTTGTCCAGGATGCCCGGCGGCAGGCGCACCTTGCCGATGTCGTGCAGCATGGCGCCCTGCCCTAGCATGTTCAGGTCGACCTCGGAGAGCCCGATGTGCTTGCCGAAGGCGATGCACAGGATCGCCGAGTTGAGGCAGTGGCTGGCGGTGCGCTCATGTTTGAGGCGCAGGTTCGCGAGCCACAGCATGGAGTTGGGATTGGCGGTGACCGCGCTCACCATCTGGGTGACGGCGCCCTTGGTCTCCTTGGTATCCAGCGTCTTGCCGAGGCGGGCTTCGTCCAGCACGCGATTGATGTTGGTGCGGGCCAGCTGCTGGGTCTGCACCACTTCCTTGATCTCGCGCTTGAACGGAGTGCTGTCCCCCGGTCCACTGCGGCTGGTGATGGTGGTGCTGACGCTGGGAGCCGCGGCGGGACGCGCCGCGGGTTTCAGCGCAGCAGGCTTCGACTGGGTCTCGTCGATGAACACGAACTGGCATTCGCCGCGCAGCTTGGCCAGATCCTCGTCGTTCTCGATCTCGAATCCCTGGAACAGGAAGGAGCTGTTCTCCCAGGGCTTGTCGAGTTCGGCGACGTACATGCCGACGGCGAGTTCAGAGACATTGACCTTGCGGCGCATCGTGGATCCCTTGGATGTGCAGGCCGGGGCTGCCGGCGGGTGCGCGGCCGCATGGCCTCCTGGGCCGCGGCGCGCTGGGTACAAGGGGGATTTTACCTAAATAGGGCGTCTGCGCCCAAGCGGGGCCGTCCCGGGCCTAGAACTGTATCTCTTCCAACATCAGGTTCCAGAGGTTTAGGTCGTAATTGACCGGATCCACCAGCCGCTTGATGCCCCAGCGCTGCGCCAGGCTCTCGTCGGAATGCTGTGACAGGTCGTTGAGCATACGGGGCTTCTCGAACCGGCCTTCCTCGTTGCGCACGAACATGATCAGGGGCTTCAGCCGCGCCGCGGGGTTGGAGCTCACTACCATCACCACCGAGCCCGAGTTCAGTTCCACCAGGCTGCCCACCGGGTAGGTGCCCATGGCGCGGATGAACTCCTCCACCAGTTCGGCGCCGTACTCCTCGGCGGCCTCGGGTGTCTTGAGGATGCGCAGGGCGTCGGTCGGGGTCATGGGGCGGCGGTAGTAGCCGCCCACCATGCTGTCGTAGGCGTCGACGATGGCGACCATGCGCGGCAAATCCGGGATACTGCCGCCGTAGAGGCCGTCCGGGTAGCCGGTGCCGTCAGCACGTTCGTGATGGAATCGCACTACCTCCAGCACCGCCTTGGTGAGCTGGCCCGTGCTCTCCAGCGTCGCGTGGCCCTCCAGCGCGTGCCGGCGCATGATCTCCTGCTCCTCCGGCGTGAGCTTGGCGGGCTTCTCGAGCAGGAATGGCGGCACGTGGGTCTTGCCCAGGTCATGCAACATCGCGCCATGACCCAGGTACAGGATATCGGACTTGCTCAGGCCGCAGTGGCGACCGAACATCATCGCCAGCACCGCCACGTTGAAGTTGTGGCAGGCGTTGGCCTCCTGCGGGAACTGCAGGTTGGTGATCCACAGCAGCGTGTTGGTGTTCTTCGCCAAGCTCTCGTAGATGGCCTGCACCACATCGCGGCTGATGCTGAGGTCCAGGGGACGCCTGTTGCGCACGTCATCGAAGAGCTGATGCAGGCAGGCGCGCGCGCGGCCGTAGAGCTTCGCGCCCTCACGGATGTTCGTGGTGAAGTCACTCTTGAGCCTGCGCTCCTGCTGGAGCGCATTGCGGATATCGGTGGTGGTGTCTTCAGGCCGGAACGCGGTCTTCGCCATTCTCAGGATCCCCTGTCAGCAATTGACATGACGGATCCGCGCAGAGGCTTGCGATCGGCGAACCATTCCTTGGTGATAGTGCTTGCGGGCGCCCGAGCCGCCCCTGCGCGAGCCGTTCGGCCCCCGCCTCCCTCTAATCGAGCATCGCCTTGCGCCCCCGCACGGATGCCTCACGGAGTAGTCTATACCGGAAAGACCGCGGAGCTTCAGCGGCTATTCCTGGCCGATGTTTCGCACACTTCGCATTACAAGACTCATTCCAGGGGGCCCGGACATGTGGAAGCGCCGCAATCTACTGGCCCTGCTGTGCCTGATCCTCGCCCCAGCCTGTTTCGCCGCAGACGAACCGCCTGCCGAACTCGCGGCCATGGACGCCTACATCCTGAAATCCATGCTGGACTGGAAGGTACCGGGCCTGGCCATCGCGGTAGTGAAGGACGACCAGGTGGTATGGGCCCGCGGCTTCGGTCTGCGCAGGCTGGGCGCGCCGCAGGCGGTGGACGCCGGCACGCTGTTCGGCATCGGCTCCAACACCAAGGCCTTCACCGCCGCCGCCCTCGGCACCCTGGTGCAGGAAGGCAAGCTGGGCTGGGACAGCCGCGTCACGGATCTCCTGCCCGGCTTCCAGATGTACGACCCCTACGTGACCCGCGAAGTCACCCTGCGCGACCTGCTCAGCCACCGCAGCGGAACCTGCGGGGAGGATGGCGTCTGGTTCAGCACCGACTTCGACTCGCAGCAGATCATCCAGCGCCTGCGCTACCAGAAACCCGCCTACGGCTTCCGTTCCCAGTTCTGCTACAGCAACAGCCTGTACATGACCGCCGGAGAGGTGATCCCGCAGCTCACGGGCACGAGCTGGCGCGAGTATGTGCGGCAGCATTTCTTCGTGCCGCTGCACATGGACACCGCAGTCACCAGCATCACCGCCTTCACCCAGGGCACCGACGTGGCCTCGCCGCACGCGGAGGTAGACGGCAAGTTGCAACCCATCGCCTGGGACAACACCGACAACATCGATCCCGCCGGCGCCATCGATGCCAGCGTGAGCGAGATGGCGCAGTGGATGCGCATGCTGCTGGCGGACGGCCGCTACGAAGGCAAGCAGGTGCTGAGCGCCGACACCATCCATGAGATGGAGACCCCGCAGATGCTCATCGGCGGCAAGGACGGTGAAGCCAAGTTCCTGGCCAAACTGAATCCCGACAGCCACTTCTACGCTTACGGCCTCGGCTTCTTCCTGCAGGATTACGCAGGCGAGAAAGTGATCTGGCACTCCGGGCACATCGATGGCATGAGTGCGGGCCTCGGCATGGTGCCGTCACGGCATCTCGGCGTGGTGGTCTTAAGCAACATGGATCAGAGTTGGCTGCCGATGGCGCTGGTATGGCGCGTGGTGGACGCCTACGACGGCCGCCCGCAGAAGGACTGGAGCGCAGCGGTGCTGAAGGCCGTGGCGCCCGACTACAAGGCAGGCCGGGACGAGGACGCCGCCTTGGCCAAGACCTACCAGCCCGGTACCGCTCCCCTGCCCCTCGCCAGCTACGTCGGCACTTATAGTGATGACCTCTACGGCAGCATCAGCATCACCCTGGAACACAGCAAGCTCATGCTGCACGTCAGCAAACGCTTCGACGGCGAGCTGAAGCACTGGAACCATGACAGCTTCCAGGTGCAGTGGAACTACGCTTACCTCGGCAAGAGTTATGCCAGCTTCGGCCTGGACGTGAAGGGCGCTCCCGCTACCGTCACGATACCGGGCCTCGCCACCTATACGCGGGTGACAGAGACCTCCGCCGGCCAATGACTCAGGCGAATCTTTCCACCGAATAGGCGTCGAGGTCGAAGCCGGACTCCCGGCCCGCCACCAGGTCCGCCAGCGCGCGGCTCGAGCCTGCCGCCAGGGTCCATCCCAAAGGACCGTGGCCGGTGTTGATGAAGAGGTTGCGATAGCGGGTACGCGATACCAGCGGCGGTCCGTCGGCGGTCATGGGCCGCAGGCCATTCCAATACCTGATGTCCTCCGGCTTGACCCGCCCGGCGAGTTGCGGCAACAGGCGCATGGCCTGGTGCACGATGTTGGCGCCGCGGCGGGGGTTGGCCTCGGTGTCGAAGCCCGCGAACTCCGCGGTACCCGCTACCCGCAGCTCATCGCCTATGGGCGTCATCACTATCTTCTGCTCGAAATCCACCAGCGGCAGCCCCAGGACCACTCCGGCGGATGGAAAGGTGACTGAGTAGCCCTTTACCGGATAGACGGGCAATGTGATGCCGAGCGGCGCCACCAGACGCGGGCTGTGGCTCGCCGCCGCCAATACATAGACGTCGGCCTGCAACAGCTCGCGTCCGGCCTTGATGCCGCTGATGTTCCCGGCCCCGGGGACGAAGCCGGTGATCTGCGTGCCGAAGCGGAACTGCACCCCGGCCCGGCGTGCGTGGGATTCGAGTGCCCGGGTGAAGAGGTGCGCGTCGCCGCTCTCATCGTCGGGATAGTGGATCGCGCCTGCCAGTTCGCCGCTCATGGCCCCCAGCAGGGGCTCGAGCTGCACCGCTTCCTCCGGCGACAGCAGACGGTGGTTGAGGCCCTGGGGCGCCAGGGAACGTGCCAGCAGCGACGACTCCTCCAGGTATTCCTCGTTGCGGAACACCTTGAGGGTGCCACGACTCATGTGCCGGTAGTCGAGCTTGAGCTCGTCGCGCAGCTCGCGGAGCGAGGCCGCACTGTACAAGCCGAGCCGGAGGTTGGCTTCCGTGGCCGGCCACCAGCTCTGCATGCGTGAACTCAGCAGGAACTTCAGTCCCCAGCGCCACATGCCCGGGATCGCCGAGGCGCGCAACAGCAGCGGCGAATCCTCGCGTCCCAGCCACTTCAGCAGCTGCATCGGCGTGCCGGGCGCGTTCCAGGGATCCGATTGGCTCGGGGTGATGAGCCCACCGTTGGCGTAACTGGTCTCCAGCGCCGTGGCGTCACGGCGCTCCAGCACCGTCACCGCGAAGCCGCGCTCCTGAAGGTACCAAGCGCTGGTGACGCCCAGTAGCCCGCCGCCGATCACCAGCGCCGTGCGTGCCATGCGGCCCGGTCAGTCCTTCACGCCCAGCTGCCGGTCCAGGAACTCCACCGTGGCCTGGTCTGCGGCCAGCCAGGAGGCGTGGCGCAGGAAGCCGTGGATCTCGTTGGGCAGCACCAACT
>DASXYJ010000225.1:0-12395 GCA_036502565.1 Gammaproteobacteria bacterium | reverse complement strand
CTTGCCTTGTGGGGAGGGCCTCGCCTATCGTCAGGCTCAGGCCACCGGGGACCCACATGCGCAGACTCGTCTTATCAGGCTTGCTCCTGCTCCTCGCGGCCTGCGCCTCCGCGCCACCCGCGAACATGCCATCCACACCTCCGGCGCCGGCCGTCCCCGCCACCCAGGCCCTGGTGCATATCTATCGGCGCGCCATCCCCCTCGGTCCCGCCACGCTCTCTATATATGATGGCGCCGCCCTCGTCGGCGGCCTCACCAGCGGCACCTACCTCCAATACCAGGCCGAGCCCGGCCCCCGTTCCCTCAAGGCTGTCGGCCAGGGCGCTGGCAGCATCCCCCATGCCACCACTTTCCGGGCGGGTCAGGAGTATTACTTCATGGTGTATTTCCTGGGGAACCAGGAAAGCGGCAACGCCACCATCACCCAAGTGGATGCCGCCACCGCCCAAGCCGCTCTCACCTCGCTGAAGCCGGCCACGCCCTAGCGGGCTTCCTTCACCAGCTTGTCCATATAGATGAGCAGCCCCGGGTTATCTCGGAACACCGCAGCCAGTCCCTGGGCCAGCGCCGTCACCACCCGTTCCTCGCGAGGCCGCTCTGGCAGGCCTCGCTCCGCCCAGATGGCGTGCAGGATCTCGTGCAAGGTCGCATCCGCCACCACGAAAGGTGGCTGGGGATCATCTATTCGGATGACACCCCTATCCAGGTCCACTCGCCCATAGTCCTTCGGCAGGTACTGGCGCTTCACTTTATACAAGCGTCTACCGACTTTTAAAGCCCTGAGGTTATTCATTGAATCGCGCTATTTCTCAAGAGCGTAGCGAGCGAAGATAGGACGAGTCATGCGAGGCGAGGAGCGCGGAGCGTACTTTGAGTACGTGAGCACTCCGAGCCGATGCATAACGAAGTCATATCGAGCGCAGTGGCTTTTGAGTCAGTTCTTCCAGGAGGCCACGCATTTCTCGGCAGAGCGGCCCACCACGTAGCCTCCGAGCCCGATCTTGATCAGCGCCCACAGGTCCGGCGGCGTATCCAGGATCAGCTTGTAGCTGGGTGCGAACAGCCCGATGTAGGGCGCGATGATGTAATTGTTGGCGACGATGCCGACGAACACCATCATCGTCAGCGGCCGCCAGTTCCGCTGCAGCCAGCTCTCCCCCTTCGCCTCGGCCGTCACGATCCCCGCCTGCTCCGAAAGTGCCTGGGCATCTGCCGAGAGCACCGCCGTCTGGATGCTGGCCTTCAGCTTCGCGCCCAGGTCCTGGTCCGGGATGGCCTTGTCCACTTCCTTGAAGATGCCCGGCAGGATGAAGTTAGCCACCGCGCCAAGGATGTTCATCTACAGTCCCTCCACATACTTATCCAGCCTGTCCACCCGTCCCAGCCAGCCCTTGAGGAAACCTGCCTGATCCGGCCTCTCAATCACGCGGTGCCGGTACCACTCTCGGCGTGACTCGTCGTACCGGACCCCTGCGTCAGGCCCGGCCTTGGCCGCTGCTGCGGCCGTCCCAGGGCCCCATTCGCCATCCGCGATGGCACCCACAGTCTCCTGCAAGGTCGCCACGGCACCCCGTATTCCGTGGTTCACGCACCAATCGAAATGGACGATCCCCAGCGCCGCCGGCAACTCGCCGCAATGGCCCGCATCCCAGTAGCGCTCCCGATAGATCCTCTGGACCTCGTCCTCACTCAGCAGCTTCACGCCGTGAGAGGGGAGCGCCTGCTCCATCCGCCAGGCGTCATAGACAGCCTGTGTGATGCCCCGATTAGTCGCTCCACCGCTGTCCCGCGGGTCGTCCACGTAGCCGCCCTCTTCCTTCAGCGTGAAGCTCAGGGCCTGCTCGAAACTCATCAATGCCCCTTCGCCACGAACGCGCCGCCGATGGCGCTGCCTAAAGCCAGCAGTCCACCCCAGATCACCGCTGCCAACTTGGCCGCGCCGTTCTGGCGGTTGTGTGCTGCGAGCAGGGTCTTCACGTCAGCTTTGATCTCTACCACGTCTGCTTTTAGCTCCGGATACGAAGCCTCTAGTGCGGCGACGCGTTCTGATACTGTTCTATCGGCCGTCAATTTGTAGTCCTCCCAAATCCTATAATTTCCTTAACTACACGAATTGAGCAGTATTACTACGCGCGAATCACAACTAATATCCCTGCGGCACCATTGCCGCCAATGCCGCCTTGATTTCCTGAACCTCCACCACCTCCGCCGCCACCACCACCACTGCCCGTATTGACTGCTCCACTCTGACCAGCGGGCCCTATACCAGCCGTCGCAAAGCCTCCGCTCCCACCACCGTAGCCGCCTCCATTTGTGCCGGCTGCCAAGGGAGATGAAGTCGGCGACGAGGCCCCACGACCCTGATTTCCTCCTGCCCCGCCCGGCGATATGGTCACACCATTGAAGGTCGTAGCGGCTCCGTTGCTGCCGGAACCTCCATTTCCATTTCCCGTCGTTATCCCGGCGCTGCCTTGAGTACCGCCCGTCCCAATGACAACGGCATATCCCGTACCGGCCGTAAGGCTCACTATGGAAAAACCAATAGCACCCCCGCTGCCCCCGACACCCCCATTGCCACCAACATTGCTAATACCCGCGCCACCTCCGCCCCCACCTCCACCGCCCCCTATGCCGACGACGAGATAGTTCGCCGTCGCTTTCGGCGTGAACGTGCCACTGGCGGTGAAGATCGTGGCTTCGAGGGCGCCACTGAGGAGACCCGGCGGGCCGATAGCCTGGCCGATGATGTTCCAGTTCGTCCCGTCGTACTTGAGCTTGATGGGTGTACTGGGCTGAAGCTCGCCGCCGACCACGGCATGACCGGCGTTGAAGATGGGTTTTGCCGAGAGCCCATCGGGGGCGAAGCTGGCCGCGGCGGCGTTGGCGACGGATGGCACCAACACCTGCTCCAGACCGGCCGCCAAGGAGCCGAAAGCTCGGCCGTTGGTCACCGTGACCGCACTACTGGTGCCCGCCGCTGTCGGCAGGCTCACCAGGTAACTCGCCAGGTCCGCCATGATGTCCCAGCCCGCGCTCTTCACCGAGCTGGGCCGCATCCCCGTCTTGAAGTAGTTGGTCAGGTCGTTGTTGGCGGGTGTGGTGCTGTACTGATCTATGGACATGGGGACCTCCGGATCTCGGCAGGTCCACATCTAAGGACCTGTGCTAGTATTTTTCTATGCTGTTCAGCTATCTGTTGTTGGGGTCGGCTCTGGGCCTGCTGGTGGCACTGCTCGGCTTCGGCCTGGAAGGATTCGGTCTCTGCGTGGGTCTGCTGGTAGCCATGTATTTCTGCACCGTCACGGTGCGAGGCTTCACGGTCCTCATCAGGCAGCGCCGCGTCACGTTCCAGCTGGTCGATCTGGGTGCCTTTCTCTTTGCCTTCACCTTGTATGCGATCGCCGATTCGTACAGCGAGAAAGCCGGGGTCCTGGTGCTTGCCGCCGGACTGGGGTTCTATTTCGCCGTCACCTTCTGGGCCAGCAAACGGATACCCATGACGCCCTCCAGGGATTGGACGGATGAGTTCCCCACCTTGCCGGTTCTGTGGAACAGGCACTTGCGGCGCAACCGACGGGATTCCTCAGTAGTTAGCTAGGGCTCTGAGTATCGGCGGCAGGGCGTTCCGCGCTCCGATGCTTCCCCTGATGAGGATATGGTGCAGGCGTTCATCGGTGTCGTCAGCCGGTATCACGATCGCCCTGGTCACACCCTTGGCCACTCCAGGCATGGCCGCGCGGCTGATGCTCGGCAGCAGCGACTCTCCCTGGATGGACTCTGCGATCGGCGCCGCCAGCTCGCCTGCGACTCCCGCCGCTGGCATGGTGTTCACGAAGTCCGCGCCGATGCGGCCGATATCGGCGGCGGGACTGGTCTTGAACAGCGCCTTGTCGATATCTCTGTTCGGATTCTGGACTGATGGCGCCCCGGCGTTGCCCTGCACCGCCGCGACAGCTCGCCGCGTCAGGTCCGCCGCTTCCCGCCCGAAGTTCATGGTCTCTGCGCCGTAGCCTGACAGGAGGTTCTCCCAGGGGCTTTGCTGCTGTGCAGCGAAAGCGCCGGGACTCACCCCCGACAGCAGCGGCACGAATTTCCCTGTCTCGCTGCTGATGTAGCCGGGCACTTTGCCCGCGGTCACGGCCTGCGGCACTACCACGGCCACTGCCGGCGGCGCGAGTGTCGGCAGCTTGGATAGGTCGTCCGCCATCCCCTGGGGGACGATCGCTACCATACCGGCTCCGGACAGGTCGGAACCGAGGTTCGGTTGTACTTGTCCGTCATCGTCGAGATAGTCAGCCATGCTCTGGTCTCCCGGATATCAGCCGCTGAAGTTCTTGTAGATGCCCGCGAGCGAATTCAGCATCGCAAGGTCGTTGCTCATGGAATTGCCGCCGGAGCCTGTGGCGCCACCTCCCTGCCCTGGGATGCCGCCCAGCATGCTCATGAAGCTCTGCCAGTTCTGATACGGCAGGTTCTGGTTGTAGTCGTAAGCCCCCTTGCTGGCATCGATCATCTTCTGGCTCTGGTCTTGCACCTGCTGCCCCACTCCCGCCGCGGTCTGCAAGCCCTGCAGCTTCGTCCCGTAGAGGCCCTGGGCCTGGTTACCCGCCGCCAGTGCGTTCTGGATGTTGTTCTGGTACTGGCCTCCGTACATGGAAGTGGCCAGGTTCTTGAGCTGTTCCGCCCGCAGGGGCTCGGAAGCAGACGCGTTGCGCCCCATCCCCGCGAATTCGCTCGAGAGTTGGTTCTGCGTCGCTCCGGCTGCCTGGCCGTACATCTGGTCCAGGTAGGGGTTGCTGCCCCCGCCGCTCTGTAGCAGCGTCTGGTCGAAACCCTGCGCGGCGCTCAAAGCCGGACTGCCGTTCATGCCCGTGTTCACCATCTTCCTCATCGCGTTCTGCTGCGTGGGGTTGAAGCCCGCCACCTGTTGCCCCGTGTAGTACTGCGGGCCGCCGCTCTGGAGCAGGTTTGCCGCCTGCCCCAACGCCGTGCCGTAGAAAGGCTGCAGGTAGGGCGGTATCGAGGCCGCGCCGGAAGCTGATCCACCGCCGCTCATCTGCCCCCCTTCGCGGGCTTCGCCGCCGGCCGCGCAGGCGCGCCGATGCCCGGGTTGAACAAGGGCCCCGCGCCGGTCGCCGCCATGTTGTTGAAGTAACCGCCGCCCAGCTTCGGCGCCTGGAACGCCCCGTAGGGCTGGAGCGGTATCAACGTGTCCGCTCCCAGGTTCGGCAGCCCCAGCATCCCGCTCGGGAACAGCAGGGCGTTCGGGTTGTCCTTGTTGCCATAGAGGTTCAGGGGATCTCCGCCGACCTTGGTGATGGCATTCCCGATCGGATCCAGCTTGCCGAACAGTGCGTGTTCGTTGTTGCCTCCGTAACTCAGGTTGGGGTTCTGCGCCCACTGCTGGCCGAGTGAGAGGCCCATGGCCGCTGCGCCAGTGCTCATAGTTTTTTCCTCATGATGGTCTCCATCGATTCGTATCCCAGTACCCGTCCCCAGCCGCGCCGTCCCTGGATGCGGGCTTCCGTGCAGCGCATGGCTCGCCCGTACTCTTCCAGCAGCTTCGTCACCGCCGGTGCCTGTTCCAGGCCCTCGCCGCCGCACAGCACGATCATCAAGGTCCGGCACAAGGGCCTGTCCTGGATCTGCGTCACCAGCGCATGCGTCTCCGGTACGTACCAGAGTTGCATCAGGTTGCCGGCGCACATCTGCTTGATGTCCTCGCCCCGGAACTCAGCCTGTCTCGCCAGTGCCTTGCCAAGCAGCGGCGCCACCGTCTCCCACATGGCCTCCACGTCCCAGGGCTGTATCAGCACTATGTTTGGCATCAGATGTCTCGCTCCTAGGTGAGGATCATGTAATCGAAGCTCAGGTCGGCCTGGCTCACGGCCGCATGCTGCAGCGTCACCGCCCCGCCCAGTTCAGGCACGCTGCTGGGGTCGTACCAGAGTCCCGTCACCGAAGCGGCATGGGCCGTTATCGGCGTGAAGAACAGCTTGGAACCCGGGCGTATGTTGTTGTCCTTCAATACCGTGCTCGTAGCGCTTGGGCTCAGCGTCACCTGCCCCAAGCTGTTGCTCTTTCCCGTCGCCAGCAGGTTCACCAGCGTCGCCACTTTCCAGGGCTCGTCGTAGGGCGGCGTGGTCTTTAATTGTTGTAATTTGCTCATGAGATTTATTTGGGCTGAGAGATTTTGCCCTTGGGCTAGGCGCGCGAGGCGAGTGAGAGGGAGTGCACTCTTATGTGCATGACCGACTGCGAGTCCGACGCGCAACAACGCCAAAGGGCAAAAGATCCAGCCCTGTCACCGCTCTCCCGCGGCAGTCCCATAGATATCGATTCCAATGGCGGTACCAAATCCACCATTTGCGCTGCCAGGGATACTCACCCTCGCGCGGACGTACCGGGCTGCTGTTCTTACATTGCAAATCCCCGTCGTCTCATTCTGCAAAGCCGCGGGAGAGACGGTGTAATCGGCGTTCTCCAGGTTCCTAGTCAGGAGTTGCACCCTCGGCGCACTCGCGCCGCCCGCCGGAGCCGTAAGCACCGGCCGCGTGCCGTCTATATAAGTGATGCCTCCGGCATTGGGGGACGATTCCAGCGTGTCCAGCGTCGCATCCAGCGGGTCGCCCGCCAGTTGGCCGAAGTTGTTCAGGGAATCGAAAGCCTGTACCTGCAGGTTCCCGCCCTGCCAGAACGGGTCATCCAGTGAAGGTGTGATCAGATCCAGGTCCGTATTCACCTGGTCCAGTGTGTCCATGGTGTAGCCGGGACTCTTGCTGCTGAATATCCCGGACAGGTCCTGGGTGGTCGGCATGAAACGCTGGTCCGCGTAGTTATACGCGATGGTCTTGTCTGGGATGCCGCTGCTATTGCCGGCGCTGCAATAGCACCAGCGGATCAGCTTGGTCACCGGGTCATAGGCGCCCACCACCCGGTCCGCGTACTGTTGCGAGACGTCCGCCAGGAACGTCTCGTCCACCTTGCCATGGCCGACCTGCACCACCTGTTGCCCATCGGTCATGCAGAAGCCGTCTTCCGCGATGAAGTACACCGAGTTGCCGAGCTGCACCGGCGAGTTGGGGTAGTAGGCCCCGCGCTGCTTCTCATAGGTGTCGAAACTGAAGATGCCGTCGCCGCCCGAATAGTAGGCGCGCGTGATCGCCCGCTGCTGGAAGATCAGCCCATAGGCATAGCCGTCCGCGATATGCGTCACCGGCCCGTAGATCGCGTTCAGGAACTGCTCACCCGCCTGCGCCTCCTGCGCCGCCAGGGTCCCGAAGTCCCAGTGGGTCGGGTCCGCGATCCCGCACCACTGCACCCGGTTAGGCACGCCGCCGTTGACCGGTTCCTCGGTGTTCCCCAGCATCAGGAACTGGTTCACGGCTCCCACCGCCGCCGCCTTGGGCGGGCTGCCCCCCAGGACCGCGAACGCCGCGTCTCCCACTTGGATCGCCTGCACCGCGTCGGCGAAGTTGGTCGCCACCAGCAGTGCCGGGAAGCCCGGGCTCGAGAACTCCGCGAACTTCCAGTACTGCCCGTCCTGTGCTGTGTAAGGGCTGCCGCCACCGGCGCTGCGGTTCGCGAAGCCGGTCCCGCTGTATTCGAGCAGCTGCGTGCCCGTGCCTGCATAGATATGCGTATCGGCGTTGGTATCTGTCGCCGCATACGCGCCCTGGCAGCGAGCCGGCAGCGAGGCGCCCAGCGAGCTGAAACCCAGTGCGGGCCGGTACGCTCCATTCACCCACAAGGCGTTCGCGATCATCGGCGCACCGGGATTGTCATTGTCCGGCAGATCCGGCAGCCACTCGCCGAACTTCAGTTGTGCTAGTAGTTTCGCCATCAGAGATGCGGCCGTACCCAGCCGGTGCCGGTCTGCCCGATATTTTTCTCATGCAGGTTCTGCAAGGCTTCTTTCTCGAGTTGCGTATATAAGGCGTACTGATCCGGGTCCCGGATATAGCGCCCATAGAGCTGCCGCACCGCCCGGGTCCTGATCAGTTCCTCCGCCGACGTCAGCCAGGCATTGGTATCCGAGTCATTCACCAGCGGCTGCGGGCTCAGGATGGCGGTCCCCTTCACCGTCACCGGCAAGCCGCCCTGCGGCGGCGGGAACAGGCGTATCTGCCCGTTCCAGAATGAGTAGTCGGTCGGGTACCCCGACCAGAAGTCATTGCCCCAATCCACCTGGTCCAGGTACTGCTCGGTGCGCGGCTCCAGGCGATAGGTGTAGTTGCCCAGCGTCGACAGCACATCCAACACCGAAGCGAAGTTCGTCGGCAGCGGGTAATAGCGTTGCCCCTGCACCGTGGTGATCTCGGCCATGCTGGCTTCGTTGAACCAGAAAGCCTTGTTGCCGTAGAAGCTGATGGCGTTATTGATCTCCCGCTGGATCTCCGTCCTCAGGTCCGAGCGCGCCAATTCCCCGGCGATAGCCGTCTGCATGTCAGAAAATGCCATAGATATCCTATTGAGGATTTTGGTCGTGGCTTACGGTGTATTATTCGGTCGACACTTTTCTAGATTGCGGTAAGGAGCCAAGATGGCCGAGATCACTCTGTTCAGCACTTTCGAGCTCATTTCCAATGGGTTGAAGGCGATTTCGAATCTTTCTAATTCGCTTGAAGTTAAGGCCAAAGTGTCTGAACTCTATGAAGCCATCATCGCAGGTCAAAATAGGGCGCTTGAGAGCAGTCTCCGCGAGCAACGACTGGTTGATGAGGTAGGTAATCTCAAAGAACAACTCCGCAAGGTAGAAACTTGGGAGACAGAAAAGAAGCGATACGAATTGAGCCACCTTCCAGGAGGTCATTTCACTTTCGCGCTTAAAAAACAATCCACTGGCGACGAACCCTTTCATCAGTTGTGTAGCACATGCTTTAACAACGGCAAGAAGTCGATACTGCATGTCGTTCACCTACAAGGTGCTGGCACTAGTTATAGATGTCTCGAAGAGCAAGCACATTGCTTTACTGAACGTAGGTAATTCAAAAAGTAGGGGCCCAGAAGGGCCCCTCAAATTGTCTATCGCATCAGCTCAGGCGAAAGACGCGTTATCGACCTGTAACTCCACCGCACAGCGCATCGTCCCATTCACCCAAGTAGCCGGGTTGGCCGTGGCCTTGAACTGGATCAGCGTCCCGCCGGCATTGCCGCCGCTGTTGGCGGGCGCATACACCGCACCCGTGGACCCCGCCACGTTGTTCACGAACACCCCGCCGGCTTTCAGGTTCGCCGCCGTGAGGGTCGTGTACTTGTTGGCGGTCGTGGGGTCGCCCACCGTGCCCGTGAGCGTGGGGCTGGCGTTGCTGTCCAGCGGGTCCACGTCCAGGGTCACGTTCAGCACCTTGTAGCCGTTCGGCACCGTCACCAGCTGCACGATGTCGTTGTTGGCCAGGGCCGTGGTCAGCGCGATGGAACCGAACACGATGAAGCTCGCGCCCCGCTCATTGATCGGGATCTGCCCGCTCGCCACCTGAGAACTTGTATAAGTAGCCATGTTTCCCCCTTAGTGCGCCGCAGCGTAAGTACTGATTATTTGTGTTCCGAAGTCGTTGGAATTGAACACAAGTTTTTTGATCCCGAATATCGAGCCCGCACTGACCCCGAGCATGTTGCCGTAATCAAATAACTCCTCGCTCCAGGTGAACTGGTCCTTGCCCTCTTCCCGGCCGAACGCCAGGGCGCCCGCCTGGGCGCCCGCGAATACCGCCCGGTAGGTGTTGGGCATGGCCGCGCCGGAGTTCACGCACTGCGAGACCCGGTAAGCCTTATGCAGGATCACGCCGTTGTACTCGCCCAGGCTCCCCGTGAAGATCGGGTTGTCAGAGACCTCGCCGCCCGTCATCGCCGCCTTCTCGATGTCCAGCCATTGGCCGGCCGAGGTGGAGGTCCGCAGGTCCGTCACCTGCGAGGGATGGATGAAGCACACGTACTTGTCCTCGCCCTTGATGCGGATCGGGCGGATCAGGTACGGGTTGTTGAGATAGGCCCGCTCCACCGCCGTGTCCACCAGCGAAAGGGTGAAGGTGTCCGAGTTCGTGAGCTGGCTCTCCGCCGTGTGGGCGTTGGGCAGGATCAGCCGGGTCGGCGCCGTGGCGGCGTTGTTGCCCGTGTAGCGGGTGTCCGACTGCACCGTGTAGCCGCACAGCTGGTTGAAGAAAGAGAGGTCGAAGCGTGCCGCCCACCAGTCCTGCAGGCCCATGCGCGCTTCCTCGCGCAGTTCGAAGGGCACCCGCTGCTGGGTCATGCGGCCGCCCACGTTCACCGCATGCCGCAGCTGGTCGATCAGCAGCTTGTCGGCGTAGGTGGTGAGGGCCTCTTCCTGGCCCTCCAGGGTGCCGTCGCCCTGGATGCCGGCACCCGCCAGCTGCGTGCGCAGGCCGACGTTGACGGTGTCGCCGGCGGACTTCTCCGCATCGTCCAGCATGTAGATGACGTTGTTGCCGTCGTCCGAGATGAAGTTGCGGAACCAGGTCTGCTGGATCGCCTGTACCGCGAGCTTCTTGGCCCACAGTTTTACTGCGAGCGGATCGTTGACCGTGAAGTTCGTATTAGCCATTTGGCTCCCCCTGGCTAAAAATCGGTCTTTTCCTCCCTGGTGTCGTTGCGGTCCGGCTCGCCGTCCTCACGTGCATAAGAGCACGCTCCGGGGCTCGCCTCCCACGCCTAACCAGGAAGGAAAATCTCTGATTTTTAGTAGATCGTTGAAGAGCGGCTTGCGCCGCGTGGGCTTTCTGACGGGAAGCTGCCGAACGGCCTATGTCGGAAGGCTCAGACCGGAGACGATGTCACTTCACGCAGTGACCGCGAAAAATAAAAGGCCGCATGACGGCCCGTTTCGGCTGGACACCGAAATCCAGCTTATAGAAATTCTTTCAAAGCTGACGCCGCTTGCCTAGCCCCTCCCCGTTCCTTCCCTATTCCTGCTCATCAGGAACGTCGCGAGCGAAGGAAGAGCGAGGCGCACGAGGCGAGGAGCCCGGAGCGTACTTTTCGGTACGTGAGGACTCCGAGTCCGAAGTGCAACAAAGCTATTCCGAGCGTAGTAGTTCCTGTTGAGTAGGGGGACGCAGCTGCCTAGCCCCTCCCCCCGCCCCCTTTGTTGGCGTTCCGTTACACGCCCGTTACGCATCCTTCACATCGCTGCGGGGTTTACCAAAATTTTACGTGCCATTCAGGGGATTCCCTATGGATGTGTCGTTTTTTCAGGGCGCAGTATCCGACCTCAGGTGAATACCTGTTTACCCGGAGGTACCTGAGTCTTGAAACGCGAACATGACAACACCATCCGCGCTGCCATCGAGCAGCGTTGCCTGCTCCAGATCTGCTACAGCGACCACTACCGCGTGGTCGAGCCCAACGCCTTCGGCGTGGATTCCAGCGGCACTCCCGTGCTGCTTGCCTACCAGATAGCCGGCGGCGGCGGTCGCGACAACGGCACTGGCTGGCGCACCTTGGGCACCGAATCCATGGTCCAGGTGAACGTCCTGGATTCCACCTTCGCCGGCCCCCGCCCCCACTACGGCGACATCGGCCAGCCCTTCACCAGCGTCTACTGCTACGCCTGAGATCATCCACCAGTGCAGACGTGGCTTTTTGGCCCCTCCTCGGAGGGGCTTCTTTTTTAAGGCACCCCCGCATCCCCCCTGCTGGCGCGGGCCTTTGCCCCGCATGGGGTATTTACCTCTGGTCGAATCGGGGCTTTCCCGGCTGGGCGGCCCCAGGGCTCCTCCGGATAATCCGTCCTACGTCAAATCACTTATGTTCAAGGGGAACCAAGGTGCTCGACAGCCTCACCCTCGTCCGCAACAGCGCGTCCTCCTCAGCCACCCGTAACTGGCACAGCGATCGCCGCAACCTCATGCGCGTCGCCAAGCACCAGTTCGCCCGGGGCTATGACTCCGTCTTCATGTCGGACATCGGCCGCGAGGCCGGCATGCAGGATGCGGAGCTGGCCACCCATTTCCGTACCAAGCTCGACCTGCTGCTCGCCATCTTCGATGAGGGCTGGGCCACCATCAACCCGCGTCTCATGGAGATCGCGGGCTCGGCCAACAACGCCCGTGAAGGCATGCTCTCCATGCTCACCGTCGCCCTGCACATGCTCGAGAAGGACAAGGACCTGGCCCGCCTGCTCATGTTCGAGGGCCACCGCATCGATCCCGAGACCGGCAAGATCCGGGTCTCCGCCGGCTATCGCCGCTTCATGAGCCTCTGTGCCGAGCTCGCCGTGCGCGGCCAGGCCGATGGCAGCTTCAAGACCGCCCTGCACCCGCGGGTCATCGCCTCGGCCCTGGTCCATGCCATGGAAGGGCTGCTGCGCGACCGGATGCTCGCGGAGGCGGAGGGTGACACCTCGACGTTCTCCACCGGCCAGCTCATCGCCACCTTCA
>DASXYJ010000224.1:0-9454 GCA_036502565.1 Gammaproteobacteria bacterium | reverse complement strand
GGCACCACCACCAGGAGGTCGTCGCACTCTGCCACCAGCCTCGCGAGCTCAGGCTCGATGCCGAGGGATTCAGGGAAGGCACAACCGGGCAGGAAGCGCTTGTTCTCCCGGTCTTTCGGCAGGGGCTCCAGCTCGCTCCGGTCCACGGACCAGAGCTTCACCGCGCGCCCGTTGCGCGCCAGCGAGATCGCGAGCGCCGTGCCCCAGGAGCCGGCGCCGACGATCCCGACGGGTTTCAGCGCGCTGGCCATGCGGTCACTTGGGCTTGGTTTCCGCCGCCGCGGCGGCCAGGCTCTGCATGTACAGGGTGTCGAAGTTCACCGGCTGCAGCAGCAGCGAGGGCATGCCGCCCTTGGTCACAAAGTCGGAGATGACCTCGCGGGCGTAGGGGAACAGGATGCTCGGGCAGTAGCTGGACACGATGGCGGTGTACTCGTTCGCGTCGAAGCCGGTGATGGTGAACACGCCGGCCTGGTGCACTTCCACCACGAACAGGGTGCGGCTGTCCTGCTGGGCCTCGGCGGTGATGCTCAGCACCACTTCCACCAGGTCGCCCTGCACGCGCTTGTTGGCGGTGCGCAGGTCCAGCTTCACCTCCGGGCTCATGGGGGCGTTGAACACCTCCGGGCTGCGCGGGGATTCGAAGGAGCAGTCCTTCACGTAGATGCGGTTCAGCAGCACCTGCTTGGGGGTCTCGTTCTCGGCCATGGTCTCCCTCGGGATAGTCGTTTTAGTGGTGAGCCGTCACTGGCCCGCCAGCAGCGGGTCCAGCCCGCCGCTGCGATCCAGTATATAAAGGTCGTCGAAACCGCCCACGTGGTGGTCGCCGACGAAGATCTGCGGCACGGTGCGCCGGCCGGTCTTCTGCATCATCTCCATGCGCTTCTCCGGCTGCTCGTCCACCAGCACTTCGGTGTAGGGGACGTGCTTGCCGTCCAGCAGCGCCTTGGCGCGCACGCAGTAGGGACAGATGCGGGTGGAATAGATGGTGACCGGAGCCATGCTCAGCGGTGCTCCAGCGGGAACTGCTCCCGCTGCCAGGCGGCGATGCCGCCCTTGAGGGCGTTGATGGGGCCGAAGCCGAGCTTGGCCAGGCGCGTCGCGGCGGTGCCGGCGTCGCTGCCTTCCTTGCAACACAGGATCAGGGGTTGGCCCTTGAACTTCTCGATCTCGCCCACGCGGCTGTCGAGCTCGGCCAGCGGCAGGTTGCGGGCGTTGATGATGTGCCCGGCGGAGAACTCGCCCGGCGCGCGCAGGTCCAGCACCGGCGCACCCTTGTTGATGAGCAGTACCGCCTCGGCAGCGCTGATCTCCTGGTACTTGCGCAGGCGGCGCAAGGCCTCGTCCACGAAGAGGGCGACGATCGCGAGACCGGCGAGGCCCATGAGGATGGGATGGTGTTGGAAGAACTCGAGGAAGCGCTGCATGGGGCTCTATATGGGGCCGGAAGGCGGCTGGAAAAGGCTGCGTAGTATAGCAGGGGTGCTCGGCTCTCCCCCGCAAGTCCTTGAGCTGGCGGGTAAAAGCTCCGAGAGCCGGGCGGAATTGCTAGAATCCGTGGCAAGCAACCGCAGGTCTCATAGCCCCTTGTCCAGCGCCATGCGTCATATCGTGCTCGGCGCCGCCCTGGCGGCGGCTCTGGCTCTCGCCTGGCCCGCAGGCGCGGATGACAGCACCGCCAAGCAGCAGCAGCTCGACAAGCTCAAGGCCAAGCTCACCCAGGTACAACAGACCCAGGACGCGGCGCTGCAGAAGCGCGACGCGGTGCAGGTGCAGCTGCGCGGCAGCGAGCGCGCCATCGCCATCGCCACCCGTGAGTACCAGGACCTGGACCGGCAGGTGGGCGCGGCGGAAGGCGAGCTCGCCGGATTGCAGAAGCAGAAGGCCGTGCGCCAGGCAGCACTCGACGCGCAGAAGACGGCGCTCGCCCTGCAGATGCAGGCCGCCTATCGAGAGGGGCAGGACTCGCAGCTGCGCCTGCTGCTGGATGCACAGGACCCGGAGACCGTGGGCCGCCTGCTGGCCTACTACGATTATGTGAACCAGGCGCGGGCCGCGCGCATCACCGCCGTGCACCAGGAACTCACGGAGCTCGATCAGGTGGATGCGCACATCACCCAGCAGCTCGCCAACCTGAAGAAGCTGCGCGATAACCGTGCCAGCTCCCTCGCCGAGCTGCAGGCCCATGGCAAGTCGCGCCGCCAGCTGCTGGCGACGCTCGACGCCGGCATCAAGAGCCGCAACCTGCAGATCTCGCGTCTCAACAAGGACCAGCAGGCCATGCAATCCCTGGTGGACAGCCTGCGCCAGGCCATGCAGGACGTGCCGCCGGAGCTCCAGCAGGGCAAGCGCTTCTCCACCCTGAAGGGCCACCTGCTGTGGCCGGTGGGCGGCAAGATGCTCAGCTACTACGGCCAGCCCCGTGCCGGCGGCCACCTGCACTGGGAAGGGGACCTCATCGCCGCGCCCAGCGGCACGGCGGTGCATGCCATCTCCCAGGGCCGCGTGGTGTACGCGGACTGGATGCCGCACTTCGGCCTCCTGGTGATCATCGATCATGGCGAGGGTTACCTCAGCATCTACGCCCATAACCAGAACGTCACCCACCAGGTGGGGGACTACGTGAAGGCCGGCGAGACCATCGCCTCCCTGGGCGACAGCGGCGGCCAGGACCAGCCGGCCCTGTATTTCGAACTGCGTCACGGCAACGACACCCTGGATCCACGCCGCTGGTGCCGCGGCCGCCTGCCGGGTGGTTGAGGCTGGGGTAGGTGTAGTATTTCCGGCTCGCCATGCTGCCCGCCGCTCTCTCCTATAGGTATGTCATGAACATCCGTCTGTCCGCTTTCGCCCTGAGCCTCTGCTTCACCGGCGCCGTGTGCGCCGCGCCCACGCCGGCGCCGTCTCCCGCCACCCAGCCGGCCTTGCCCTGGGACCAGGTGCGCCAGCTCGCAGACGTGATGCAGCTCATCAAGGAGCAGTACGTGGTGCCGGTGGACGACACCACGCTGCTGCATGGCGCCATCAAGGGCATGCTCGGCAACCTGGACCCGCACTCGGACTTCCTGGAGAAGTCCGATTACCAGGACATGCAGGACCTCACCTCCGGCCAGTACAACGGCATCGGCATCGACGTGGGCGTGGACCAGGACGGCAACATCATCGTGGTCTCGCCGGTGGACGCCTCGCCCGCGGCCAAGGCCGGCATCCAGGCCGGCGACGCCATCCTCTCGGTGGACGGCACCTCCACCGACGGACTCTCGCTGGACCAAGCGAGCCAGCTCCTGCGCGGCAAGCTCGGCAGCAAGGTGACACTGGAACTGCAGGGCCAGGACCAGGAACGGCCCTACACCGTGAAGCTCACCCGCCAGGAGATCAAGGTGGCCTCGGCCCGCGGTGAGCTGCTGCAGAAGGGCTACGGCTACTTGCGCATCTCCGACTTCGGCGATGACACCGCGCCGGCGGTGCTCTCCAGCATGAAGGAACTGGTGAAGAAGAACGGCGCGCCGCTGCAGGGCCTGGTGATGGATCTGCGCGACAATCCCGGCGGCCTGCTGGACGCCGCCGTGGCGGTGTCCGACGACTTCCTGGACAGCGGCCTCATCGTCACGGCCAAGGGCCGCGCCGCGGATGCCTCCTTCAGCCGCAGCGCCACGCCCGGCGACCTGCTGGAGGGCGCGCCGCTGGTGGTGCTGGTGGACGGCGGCACCGCCTCCGCCGCCGAGATCGTGGCCGGCGCGCTCAAGGACGACAAGCGCGCGCTCATCGTCGGCACCCAGAGCTTCGGCAAGGGCTCGGTGCAGACCGTGATCCCGCTGCCGGATGGCGACGCCATCAAGCTCACCACCGCCCTCTACTACACGCCCTCGGGCCGCTCCATCCAGGCGCAGGGCATCGATCCGGACGTCGACGTGGATGCGCTGCAGCTCGCGGACAACGGCAACCAGCAGGACCAGGCCTCGCCCGAGAAGGAAGCCAACCTGCACTCGCACCTCTCCAACCCGAACTCCGCTCCGGCACCCGTCACCGGCGCCGCCGCCATCAAGGTGGAAGACGCGCTGGCCGCCAAGGACTTCCAGCTCTATCAGGCCCTCAACATCCTGAAGGGTCTGGCCGCCGCCGCGCACGTGACCCATAAGAGATGAGAGCGCTCGCCGCGCTGCTGCCCCTCACGGCCTTGTACGCCGCCGGCGCTGCCGCCGCCACGCCGCCATCGCGACCGGCGTTCATCGCCGTCGTCATAGACGACCTCGGCAACAGCCGCGAGGAGGGCCGGCGGGTGGTGGCGCTGCCGGGCCCCGTGGCCTGCTCCATCCTGCCCCACACCATCGATGGACCGCAGATCGCGGACTGGGCGGCCAAGGCCGGCAAGGAAGTGCTGCTGCACCTGCCCATGGAGTCGGTGGGTGAGAAGCCCCTCGGTACCGGCGGCATCACCCTCGAGATGACCGAGGGCGAGATCCGTGCCACCGTAGCGGACGACATCGCCTCCATCCCGCACCTGGTCGGCATGAACAACCATGAGGGCAGCCTCATCACCCAGCACCCGGGTGACATGGCCTGGATACTCCAGGTCCTGCACAGTGCGGGGTCGTACTTCTATATCGACAGCTTCACGTCGCCGGACAGCGTGGCCTACCAGATCGCCCGGGAGCAGCAGGTGCCGGCGGCACGCCGCAATGTGTTCCTGGATGATGTGAACACCGAAGATGCGGTGCGGGAACAGTGGAAGCGTCTGCTGGCCATCGCCCGCAAGCACGGCTTCGCCCTGGCCATCGGCCATCCGCGCCCCATGACGCTCAAGGTATTGGAAGCGGAACTACCGCAGTTGGAAACGGAGGGTGTGACGCTGGTAGCGCCGTCGAAGATCGTGGAGTTGCAGGAGCAGAACCCACTGCCGGATACGGAGTCGTTATCTCCAGAAGCCGCGACAGATGCCGTCATTCGACATTGACGGTGCGATTGCGCTAGTTGGGCAGTTTGCTCAAATGTAAATCACTGATGTCATTCTTGGCTGTGCCAGGTTCCATCGGTATGAACGCAGCTTCCATAAGCGAAAGATTAGGCATTGTCGTGACCTTAGGGTCGAACTTCTCGAATTTGATTTTCAAATAGTAGATCTTCCTATCCTGGAAATTCTGAGTGTATTCGGTGCCATTAACTACTTCCCATGCGAATGAGGATAGAGTGTGTCGACCCAAAGGTAACCAGAAATATGCATAGCTCCTATTAGTCAACAATGCCAGATTCTGGTCTCCTTCACGGATCATTACATTTCTAGTCATAAACTCCAGATAATCTTCCCGATAGACATAGACCAGGGCATATCCTGGTTTTGCCACGACAATTTCTTCCAATTCGCCCTTTTCAGGAGCGCCGCTGCAACCGATCAGTGTTAGGGCCAAGATGGCGGTTTTGAAAATACGCATGATGATTTCCATTTTCAATTGGATACTACAACCCGGTTCCGGCCTTTCTGCTTCGCCTCGTACAGCGCCCGGTCCGCGGCGTTGATGAGACCGCTGATGCTGGTGGTGCCCGCGTTGAGTGTGGCTACACCGATGCTGATGGTCAGCTTCACCGGGCCCTGGGGCGAGTTCACCGTCAGCTCCTCCACGGCGCGGCGCAGCCGTTCCGCCGTGTCCTGGGCCACCGCAGCGGTGGTCTCCGGCAGCGCCGCCACGAACTCCTCGCCGCCGTAACGGCCGATCAGGTCCTGCTGGCGCAGGCCGGCGCGGCAGGCATCCGCCAGCACCCTCAGCACCCGGTCGCCGGTCTCATGGCCGTAGCTGTCGTTGACGCGCTTGAAATGGTCCACATCCAGCATCAGCACCGAGAGCGGCCGCTGGTAGCGGCGACTGCGTTCGAACTCCCCTTGGGCCCGCTCCAGGAAGCTGCGGCGGATGTGCAGGCGCGTCAGGCCGTCGGTGGTGGCGAGCTTCTCCAGGTCCTTGATCAGCAACGCGCGGTCCAGCGCCACGCTCACTTGCTTGGCCATGGCGGCGGCGATGTCCAGGCCCTGGGTCTGGATGGTCTTGGACTCGCGGCCCACCAGCAGCAGCCGGAAGGGGCTGGTGGCGGAGGCGAGCGGCACGCACAGGTAGTGGCGCGGCGCGTGGCCTTGCGGTTCCAGCGTCGCGGCTTCCGCGGGCGTGAGCATGCGCGGCGTCTCGCTCTTGCGCAGCGCGTCCGCCACGCCCATGTGCGTGATGGGCCAGCGCTCGTGATAGACGTGTTCCGAGGCATCGCCGCCGCGGCTGCTGATGAGGGTGAGCCCGCCGGGGCGTTCCACGTAGAACAGCGCCCGGTCGTGCTCGATGAAGCTCATGAGCGTGTCCAACAGCACGCCGGCGATGGCGCCCTCGTCTTCCAGCGCCGTGACCGACTGGATGAGCTGGTGCAGCGCCTCGGCCCAGCGACGGCGGTTGCGCTCCTCGGCATAGGCCTGGCGGCGCCTCAGGGAGCGGGCGAACAGCGCGAAGCTGCCGACACCCAGCAACAGGAACCCCAGCACGTAACCCACGTAGGCCCACCAGCTGCGCCAGGGCGGCGGCAGCACCTGGATGGCGAGCGTGGCCTCCTGCTCCGACCAGTGCTGGCCGTCGTCGGAGCCCTTGAGGTGCAGCACGTAGCGGCCGGGATCCAGGTTGGTGTAGGTGACGTCGCGTTCGCCGTTGGTGCTGCGCCAATCCTCGTCGAAACCTTCCAGCATGTAGCGGAAGCGGTTGTGAGCCGGCTCCGCGTAGTCGAAGGCGGCGAACTCGAACCCCAGGATGTTGTCGCGGTAGCGCAGTTGCGGCGTGGCGGCGTCGAGATCATAGGGCTTGCCCAGCACCGTGAAGCCGGTGATGGCCGCGGTGGGTGCCGCCGCGGTGTGTTCCAGCGCCTTGGGATAGAAGCTGTTGAGGCCGTTGGAGCCGCCGAAGAACAGCTCGCCGTCGGCGGCGGCGTAGGCGGCGCCGTCGTTGAACTCACCGCGCTGCAGGCCGTCCCGCGCCACATAGTTGCGGAGCATCACCCCCTCGGAGGAGAAGTGGACGATGCCCTTGGCGGTGCCGAGCCACAGGTCACCGGCCCGGTCCTGCAGTATCGCCGCCACGTTAAGGTCCGGCATGCCCTCGGCGTGGCCGAAGCGGCGCACCTGGTCGCCCTTGGGATCCAGCACGTCCACGCCGTTGTCGGTGCCCACCCAGACGCGGCCGGCGGCATCGCCGAGGCAACTCAGGATGGAACCGCTGGAGAGGCTGTGGCGCGTGTCGCCGCCCTCGCCGTAGGTCTGGAAGCTGTCGTGGGTGCCGTCGAAGCGCGCCAGCCCCTTCAGCGTGGCGGCCCACAGGGTCCCATCGCGGCTCTGGCAGACCGCGTTCACCTGTCCGTTCGGCAGCGCGTCGTCGCGCCGGGCGTCGGGCACCAGACGCTGCGCGACCTCGCCGCTGGCCGCATCGAAGCGCAGCAAGCCCGCTTCGGTGCCGAGCCACAGCCGCCGCTGCGCGTCCTCGAAGATGTAGCTCACGCTGGTCTGGTAGGGGTCGCCGCCCGCGTCCACCAGGCGGTGGAACTCGAAGCTGTCCTTGCCCGGCAGGTACTGCGACAGGCCGTAGTCGGTGCCGACCCAGAGCCGGCCTTCCCGGTCGCCGTACACCGCGTTCACGGCCAGGTCATCCATGGCCTGGGGAGGGCGGCCCGGCAGGATGTAGCGCTGATAGTGGCGGCGCGTCACATCCATGCGCGTGAGCCCCTGCAGCGTGCCCACCCACAGGGTGCCGTCCGGCTGCTTGTACACGGAGGTCACCATGCTTCCGGCCAGGCCGGCGTCGCTGCCGGGCCGGGCGCGGTAGTAGCCGAAGGCGCGGGTACGCGGGTTATAGATGTCGATGCCGCTGTAGTACGCGCCGATCCAGATGAGGCCGGTGCGGTCCCGGTACATCACCCGCGGATCGTCGTCGCGCAGGCTCGCGGGATCGGTGGCGTCGTGCAGGTAGACGCTGAAGCAGCCGGCGTTGTCCAGGTGCGCGATGCCGCCGTGCAGCAGCGCGAGCCACATGCCGCCTTCCTCGTCCTCCAGCAGGCCGCGGACGTGGTCACTCTGCAGCGCGCAGTCCTTGCCCGGCTGCTGGGTATAGAAACGCTCCAGCCGGCCGTCGCGTTCCACGACGCCGATGCCGTGCTCGCTGCCGATCCACAGGCGTCCGCCATGGTCGGTATAGAAGAGGCCGATGGGCGCGGTGTCCAGCACCGCCATGGCCGCCACCGCCGCGCCGCCCTGGGGCGCGAAACGCAGCAGGGCATCGGACTTCGCGTCGTACCAGAACACGCCGTGGTCGGAACCGATCCAGAGCCTGCCGTCCGGCGCCTGGTAGAGGGACAGGATGCGCTCACCGTTCGGCAGCGTGGAGTGCGTCGCGTAGTGGTGGAAGCTGCCGTCCACCTCCATGCGGTCCACGCCCTTGTCGGTGCCGACCCAGAGGCGGCCCTGCTTGTCGAAGAGCAGCGCGAACACCCGGTCATCGGCGAGCGAGCCCGCCTTCTCCGGGTCGTGGCGGTGATGCGTGAAGTGACCGGCGCCGGGCGCGAGGCTCTCCAGGCCCTCGGATTCGGTGCCGGCCCACAGCGTGCCGTCCGGCGTGAAGGCCAGGGCGGTGACGATGTTCTGGGAGAGGGAGCCCGCATCCTGGGGATCGTGCACCCAGGTGACGAACCGATAACCGTCGTAGCGCTGCAGGCCGTTGTCGGTGCCGATCCACATGTAGCCGGTGGCGTCCTGCAGCAACGCGTGCACGTCGCTGTTGACCAGGCCGTCCTCTGCGCCGATGTGGCGGAAGTGCGGCGTGGAACCGGGTGGGAAGGGACCGGCCGCGGCCAAGCTCCCCGCCGGGCCGGCCAGCAGCATGAGAGTCGCGATGATGAGCCCGAAACGGCGCATGCAGTCCCCAGATCCCCGCCGGCCGCTGGAAGCGGCCATTTGACAGATTGTTCCCGGATTCCGGGAAGCCTGTCTATAGGACCCGTCTGACTAGGCCGTCAGGAATCCCCAGAGCAGCAGCGTGGCGCCCGCCAGGGTCACCAGCCATCCCAGCCCCGGCCACCTGTCCCCGAGACATACCAGCACCAGGCCGCCCAAGAGCAGCGCGCCGCCCGCGGCGGCCCGGTAGCGGTGACGGCTGGCCAGCGCAATGGTCTCGCGTCGCAGGGCCGCTTCGGCCAGGCGCCGTTCCGCCGGATCCTCCTCCGCCAGCAGCCGGCGCAGCAGCAGGTTGAGCCGGCCCGGAGATTCCAGCAGCAGTTCCCGCATCACCGGCAAGCCCGCCTTGAGGCGCTTCAGGGTGGCGCGGGGGCTGTAGCGCTCCCGGGTCCAATCCTCGAGGAAGGGCTTGGCGGTCTTCCACAGGTCCAGCTCCGGGTAGAGCTGGCGGCCGAGGCCCTCGATGTTGAACAGGGTCTTCTGCAGCAGCAC
>DASXYJ010000223.1:0-8750 GCA_036502565.1 Gammaproteobacteria bacterium | reverse complement strand
CGCCGTACCCGACTGACACCGTCAATACACCTTCTTCCCCGACCACCACCACGGATCAAACAAATGAAATACCACCTCCGTGACTTAATCCGCCTGGGGCTGCTGGCGGCCCTCCTGGCAGCTGTCACCGCCTGTGCCCATGACCAACCCGTCGCCGACAGCGGCTGTCACGGCGATTGCCGTGCCGAGCGATACGTCATCGGCCCCGGCGACGTCCTGCACATCTCCGTATGGAAGGACCAGAACCTGGAGCGCATCGACACGGTGCGTCCGGACGGGATGATCTCCTTCCCGCTGGTCAACGAGGTCATGGCTGCCGGCCAGACTCCGATGCAGCTGCAGAAGAGCCTCAGCGACAAGCTACGCCAGTACATCTCCGACCCCGAGGTCTCAGTGGTGGTGCAGGAAGTGCACAGCTTCGCAGTATCGGTGCTGGGCGAGGTCAAGACCCCCGGACGTTATGAGCTCAAGGACCAGTCCACGGTGCTGGACGTGCTGGCCCAGGCCGGCGGCCTGAGCGAGTTCGCTTCGCCGTCCAAGATCGTGGTCTTACGCGACGACAACGGCGTCAAGAAGCGCATCCTGTTCGACTACAACTCCGCTGTGTACGGCGAAGAGCCCCCGCTCTACGTGCACTCCGGCGACATCATCACCGTACCGTGACGGAGCGACCGACGATGCAAGCACAGGAACAGAATACTTCGGCCTTCAGTGCGCTATCGCACCTGTGGAAGCGCCGCAAATGGCAGGCCCTCGCTGTGTTCGTGGTGGCCTTCGCCGCCACCGCGAGCTTCGTGGCCTCGCTGCCCGACATCTACAGCTCCACGGCCACCGTCATGGTGAACCAGCAGGTGCCGCAGGCTGACGCCGGCAACGGGCCGGGCGCGCAGGGCCAGGACAGCCGCCTCGACGCCGTGAGCGAGGAGGTGCTGAGCCGTGACCGTCTGCTGGCGCTCATCGACCGCTTCGACCTCTATCCCAGGATGCGCAAGTCGGCTTCCGAGGATGCGCTGCTCACCCGCATGCGCCAGGACATCCAGCTGCAGCGCAAGTCGGGGCCCCAGCAGTGGGGCCAGGATCCGACCTTCGCCTTCACCCTGAGCTATCAGGGCTGGAGTCCCAAATTGGTGTCTCAAGTGACCAATGCCTTGGCTGACTCCTATGTGGACCAAAACAACCACATGCGTTCGCAGCAGGCGGTGGCCACCCTGAACACCCTCCAGTCCCAGCTCTCCGACATCAAACACAAGCTGGACATGCAGGGTCAGCGCATCAACGCTTTCCGCGCCTCCCATCTCGGTGAGCTGCCGGAACAGCAGGCCACCAGCCTGGCGATGCTGCAGCAGCTGGATGGCCAGCTGCATGAGAATGCCCAGTCCCTGACCCAGACCCTGCAGCAGCGACAGTCGGAGGCAGCCCAGAAATATTCCGGCAGTCAGGCCGACGACGTCTCGGACCTGCCGGCCCTGGAAGACCAGTTGGCCGCGCTACGCAGCCGCTACACCGACCAATATCCTGACGTGGTGCGCCTGAAGCAGCAGATCGCGGCGCTCAAGAAACAGCAGGACCAGCGCGCCGCCGCGGCACCTGCCGATGACTCCCAGGCCGATGCTTCGCCGGATACCACGGTCAAGTCCTACCAGGACGAGGACTCGCGCCTGCGCACCGAGATCGCCGGCTATCAGGCGCGCCTGGAGAACATGCCGGTGCGGGAGCAGCAGCTGCAGTCCCTGATGCAGGGCTATGCCGAGACCCAGGACGTGTACTCCTCGCTGCTGAAGCGCTACGAGGAGACTCCCTTGCCCCAGGCCCCGGGTGGACAGTACCGGGTGCTGGAACGGGCGGTGACCCCGACAGATCCCTCCGGCCCGAATCGTATGCGCCTGCTGCTGCTATGCCTGGTGGCATCGCTGGGCCTGGCCGCCGCCCTGGTGTTCCTGCTGGAACAGATGGATCCGACCTTCCACAGCGTCGATGAACTGCGCGCCTTCAGCCGCGTACCGGTGCTGGCCAACATCCCGCAGATCATCACCCGCCAGGACGTGTGGCGCGGACGGCTGCGCTTCGGCACCGCGGCGATCTCGGTGGTGGTGCTGACCCTGGTGGTGGCGCAGGGCGCCTCATTCATGGGCCGCGGCAACACCGGACTGGTCTGGATGCTCTCCAAGCACGGCACCCCGGGCGCCACCAACAGCAGTGCCGGTTGACGGCACGCACCTGACACGGAACTGCACGAGGAACCAACATGCAACCCAATGAAGGCAGCAACAGCAAACCCCTGCGCCACGGCACCCCGCCGGTGGTACGCGTGGAACCCAAGCTCGGCGAAGCACAGCCGGACAAGACCCGGCCCATGAAGCCGCCAGTCGTGGAGCCGCGCACCGAGGTCCAGGAACGTGTCTCGGCGCGGCCGAGGTCGGCCGAGATCAACGCCAAGCAGGTGGATCGGCACTTGGTCAGCATGACCGAGCCGGACTCCTATGAGGCGGAACAGTACCGCAAGCTGCGCTACGTCCTGGAGGAGAAGCGCAAGGGCGACGAAGGCATGGTGGTGGCCGTGTGCAGCCCCGCCGCCGGCGACGGCAAGTCGCTCACCGCCATCAACCTGGCGGCGGCCCTGGCCCAGGCCCGTGATTCGAAAGTGTTGCTGGTGGACGTGGACCTGCGCCGCGAGTCCGCTTCCCTAAAGGAGCACCTGCGCCTCGGCAACCCCGCGCCGCACGGCCTCACGGATGCCATCATGTCCTCGACCCTCTCCCTGCAGGAAGTGGCGCGTCCCCTCAGCAACTCGAACCTGTCGGTGGTGTTCACCGGCACGCGGGTGAACGCCCCCTATGAACTGCTGCGCTCGGTGCGCTTCGAGCAGCTCCTCAAGGAGGCGGCCCGCAACTATCAATACGTGATCCTGGACGCACCGCCGGTGGTGCCGGTCTCGGACTGCCGCGTGATCCGCCGTTGGGTGGACTCCTTCCTGATGGTGGTGTCCGCGCACCGCACCCCGCGGCCGATGCTGGAGGAAGCCCTGGACCTGATCGGTCCGGACAAGCTGCTCGGCATGGTGTTCAACCGCGGCGACCTGATGCCGCGCCGTTACTACGGCTACTACCGCTACGGCATGCCCATGCGCCAGGCGCAGCCGCGCCGGGAGCCGCATCTGCAGGCGCAAGGTACCCCTGGAAATGGCTGAACGGATCGTCATCCTGGGCACCGGGCAGCTGGCCCGGCGCATCGTCGAGGAAATGTTGGCGCAGCCCGATGGCGGTGCCGGCCTCCGCGGAGCGATCAGCGAGGCGCCCGGCGTGCGTCCGCAGTTCGCCGCGGCCTGGCTCGGCTCATTGCCCGAGTTGAGCTCGATCCTCGCGGAACAGAGACCAGACCGGATCATCGTCGCAGTGGAGGAGCAGTACGGACACCTCAGCGCCGACCTGTTGGTGGACCTGCAGGCCATCCACGGCATCGAGGTGGAGGCGGGGCTGGATGCCTATGAGCGTCTCACCGGCAAACTGGCCATCGAGTCCCTGACCGCCGGCAGTGTGTTGTTCTCCAGCCGTTTTCGCCCCTCGCGCCCCGGTCTTTGGTTCGCACGTGCCTACAGCCTGGCTGCTGCATCCCTGGCCACGCTGCTGCTCCTGCCCTTGATGGCCGCCATCGCGCTCTGCATACGCCTGGATTCGCAGGGTCCGGTGCTGTTCGTACAGGAGCGGGTGGGGCTCGGCAACCGCCGCTTCCGCCTACTCAAGTTCCGCAGCATGCGCGTCACTACCCAGAAGCACTCGGAATGGGCGGCCGACAACGAAGACCGTATCACCCGCGTCGGCCGCTGGCTGCGCAAGTTCCGCCTCGATGAGTTGCCGCAGTTCATCAACGTCCTGCGCGGCGACATGAACCTGGTGGGTCCGCGCCCGCACCCGGACAGCAACCGCCGCCTGTTCATCCTGGTGTCGCGCAACACCCCGGAGTGCGGAGAACAGATACCGTATTACTCGTTGCGCTCGTCGATCCGTCCCGGCATCACCGGCTGGGCCCAGGTCCGTTACAAGTACGCCAACGGACTGGACGAGGAGATCGAAAAGCTGCGCTATGACCTGTACTACATCAAGCATTTTTCCATCTGGCTCGACATGCGCATCATGTTCGAGACCGTGAAGGTCGTGCTGCTCGGGCATCGGCGGTTGGCTCGCGAAGTGGAGATGGCTCCTGCTATGGATGGCGGGGTGGATTCCACGGCGCAGGGCTCACCGCTGATGTCCGGGCTGGGGGAGTTGCCGGCGCGGCCGTTGCCGCCGCCGAGCCTGGCCCAAGGCGACCGCCTGCGCGGCGTGCAATGAGATCTGCATGATCCTCGAATCCAGTCTCGACTATCCCATCAGCTCACGGCTCGGCGACGCCGAGTTCCTGGAAGCCCGCACCACGCCGCTGCGCATCACGGCGCTGGGCGGCGGCACCGGCCTCTCGGCCCTGCTGCAGGGACTGCGGGTACTGCATTTCCCGGTGGGCATGCGCGATGAGGCCGACCAGGACCGCCTGACCGCCATCGTCACCATGGCCGACGACGGCGGCAGCTCCGGCGCACTGCGCCGCGGCTATAACATCCTGGCTCCCGGCGACATCCGCAACTGCCTGTTGGCGCTGTCGGACGCCGACCCCACGCTGCAGGAGTTGTTCAATTTCCGTTTCGACGGCCAGCTGGGCGGCCACAGCCTGGGCAACCTGATGCTCACGGCACTGGCGCTGCTGGAGAATGACTTCGGCAAGGCCGTGGAACGGGCCAGCAAGCTCCTGGACGTGCGGGGCAGGGTGCTCCCGGCCAGCCTCGACGACGTGCAGTTGATGGCCGAGTTCGTCGACGGCAGCTGCAGCATGGGCGAATCCCAGATCGCCGCCGTCGGCCGCCGCATCCGCCGGATCTCGCTGGTGCCGCGCCAGGTGCAGGCATTGCCCCAGGCACTGAATGCCATCTCCGGCTCCCATCTCATCGTGCTGGGCCCCGGCAGCCTTTACACCAGCCTCATCCCGGTGCTGCTGGTGCGCGGTATCGCCGATGCCATCGCCGAATCCGGTGCGCGGGTGGTACTGGCCATGAACCTGATGACCGAACCGGGCGAGACCGATGGCTACAGCGCCGTCGACGTGGTGCACGCCATCCGCGAGCACGCTCCGGAACTCCCTATCCACAGCGTGCTGATCAACAGCACGCGCCCGTCGCCCGAGCAGCTGCGCCGCTACGCAGCCGAGGGCGCCGAGCCGATCATGCCTGACGCTTTTTCCATGAAGACCCTGGGCTACCGCGCGGTGAAGTGCGACCTACTCGGAGACAGCCCGAAGGTCCGCCACGAACCCTGCAAGCTCGCCCGTGCCCTTTTGAACCTTGCTCTAGAGGAAATGCCATGAATGCCAATGCCTTGAAGGAACGCATCGAGAAACACGAAGCGCGGATCACCGTCATCGGACAGGGCTATGTCGGCCTGCCGCTGGCCATCGCCTTTGCCCAAGCGGGCTTCAGGGTGGTGGGGCTGGACAACAGCCTGGAGAAAGTGGAGGCCCTGAACCAGGGGCGCTCGCCGATCCCGGACGTCCCCCATGAAGAGCTGCAGAAGCAGCGTGCCGCTGGCCGCTACACCGCCACCACCGACTACTCGGTACTGGCCGATACCGACGTGGCCATCGTCTGCGTGCCGACCCCCCTGCGCAAGACCAAGGATCCGGACATCTCGTACGTGATCGCGGCTGCCGAGGAACTGGCGGAACACCTGCACCCCGGCCAGCTGGTGGTGCTCGAGTCCACCACCTATCCCGGCACCACCGAGGAGATCCTGCTGCCGATGTTCTCCGACAAGGGCGGCGAGGCCGGCGTGGACTTCTTCCTGGCTTTCTCCCCGGAGCGCATCGACCCGGCCAACCCGCAGTTCAAGGTGCATGACATCCCGAAGGTGGTGGGCGGCGTGACCAGCGAGTGCTCCAAGCTCGCGGCCCAGGTCTATCGCACCATCGTGCCGAAGGTGCTGGAAGTCTCCAGCCCGCGCGTGGCCGAGATGGCCAAGCTCTACGAGAACGTGTTCCGCAACGTCAACATCGCGCTGGCCAACGAGCTCGCCCTGATGTGCCACCGCCTGGGTGTCAATACCCGCGAGGTGATCGACGCCGCCGCCACCAAGCCCTTCGGCTTCATGTCCTTCCATCCTGGCCCCGGCGTGGGCGGCCACTGCATCGGCATCGACTCCCAGTACCTGGCCTGGAAGATGAAGCTCAACGGCTATGACGCGCGCTTCATCCACCTGGCGGAAGAGATCAACCAGTCCATGCCGTCCCGCGTGGTGCAGATGACTGCCGACGCGCTCAACAACCGGCAGCGCTCCCTCAAGGGCGCCAAGGTGCTGGCCCTGGGCGTGGCCTACAAGCCGAACGTGAGCGACATCCGCGAGTCGCCGGCGCTTGAAGTGATCGACCTGCTGCAGAAGCGTGGCGCCGTGGTCACCTACGCCGACCCGCATGTGCCGACCATCGGCCACAACGGCAGCCAGCTGAACGCTGTGCTGGCGGACGAAGCCGCCATCAAGGGTGCCGACTGCGTGGTGATCCTCACGGATCACAAGGAGTTCGACTACAAGAAGATCGCAGGTGATGCGTCGCTGGTGGTGGACACCCGCAACGCCACTTGGGGCATCATCAATCCGAAGGCCGAGGTCATCCGCCTGTGAGTGAAGAGACCTGGGGCTGGTGGCGGCACGCTGCCGCCAGCCCCGGACCCCACGCCGGCCGGTTGGTGCAGGTTTCCCGGAGCAGCGCTTTGCCGTTCTGGGCCCTCATGGGCTTCACCTGCCTGCTGCTCCTGTCGCCGCAGTCGTTCCTGCCGGCGCTGGGTAAGCTACACCTGCCGCTCCTGATGGCGCTGCTGTCCGCAGGCAGTTTCATCATGGGCAGCTGGAAGCGGCACGAGAATCCCTTCGCCCTGGGCAAGGAACACCGCCTGGCATTGCTGCTGGCGGCCTGGGCGATCGTCACCGTCCCCCTGTCGCTTTGGCCGGGTGGCAGCGTGACGTTCTTCTTCGGCATCTTCTTCAAGGCGCTGATCGTGTTCTGGCTCCTGAGCCGGGTGGTGGACAGCGTGGCGCGGCTTGAACTCGCCTGCTGGACCTTGAGCCTGTTAGCAGCGCCCCTCTCGCTTTCCGCGGTACGCACCTTTTTCTCGGGCGGCTTCCGCACCCAGGAGCTGTCCCACGGCCTGGCGCGAATCTCGGGTTACGACGCCTCGTTGACGGGCAATCCCAACGACCTGGCACTGATGCTCAATCTGATCCTGCCGCTCAGCATCGCCTTGTTCCTGAAAGCGCGCCGTCCCGGCGCCCAGTCCCTGCTGGCGGTGTTGGTGGGCCTCGACGTGGTGGCCATCATCGCCACGTTCTCACGGGCCGGCTTCCTGTCCCTGGGTCTGACCGGCCTCGCTTATCTGTACATCCTGTTCCGGCGCAAGCGGCGCACCCTGGCATTCCTGGTGATCGCGGGTTGCCTGGCGGGGGCGGCGATGCTGCCGTCGAGTTATCTCAATCGCCTCAGCACCATCACCAACATCCAGGCGGACAAGACCAACTCGGCCCAGACCCGCTTCCGTGACTACGTCACCGCGGCCAAATACGTGGCGGCCCATCCCTTGATGGGCGCCGGCATCGGCATGAACATCCTGGCCCTCAACGATGCCCGCGGCACCACCTGGACCCTGGTGCACGACGTGTACCTGGAGTACGCGGTGGACTTGGGACTACCCGGCGTCATCCTGTTCCTGCTGCTGCTGCGGCAGGTGATCCGCGGCCTCCGGACCGCCATGCGACGAGCCGGGGCAGCCCCGGACGGCGACGACCTGCATTTCCTGCTGGAAGGGCTGCTGGTGAGCATCGCCAGCTTCGCGCTCTCTGCCTTCTTCTACCCGGACGCTTATCAGTTCTACTTCTACTACATCGCCGGCCTGGCCATCGCCGCCATCAGCATCACGCTGACCGGCGAGAACCAGGCCCCGGCTGAAGCCGAGGCTACTCCTGCATGACGACCATGCGTCTCACCGCCCAAGTCCGCGAACCCGTGAGCAAGAGAACCCTGGCGGGGGAGGGCGCCGCGCGTCCGATCCAGCTGGTGAAGTTCCTCACCACCTTCGGCGTGGGTGGCACCGAGAAGCAGGTGGCCAACCTCACCCAGCGCATGGACCGGCGCGCCTTCGACGTGAGCTTCGCCTGCATGAGCCGCTGGGGCGAGATGATCACGGAGATTGAGGACCAGCAGGGCATCGAGATATCCGAATATCCGTTGGAGAGCCTGTACGAGCTGAACGCCTTCCGCCAGCAGTGGCGTTTCGCCCAGGCACTGCGCCGGGATCGCACCCAGATCCTGCATAGCTATAACTTCTACGCCAATGTGTTCAGCCTGCCGGCGGCCAAGCTGGCCGGCGTGCCCGGCATCGTGGCTTCCATCCGCGACATGGGTGTCTACCTCAGCCCCATGAAGCTGAGGGCCCAGAAGCTGGTGTGCCGCCTGGCGGACCGTATCGTGGTGAATGCCGGGGCCATCCGCGACTGGCTGGTGGAGCAGGGCTACGACGCCCGCAAGATCGTGGTGATCCGCAACGGCGTGGACACCTCGCGCTTCGGTGCCCGCGACGATGGCGCAGCCCTGCGTCGCGAATGGGATATCCCTGCCGGGGTGCCGTTGGTGATGCTGCTGGCACGCCTCAATCCCACCAAGGGCATCGAGAGTTTCTTCGA
>DASXYJ010000222.1:0-2878 GCA_036502565.1 Gammaproteobacteria bacterium | reverse complement strand
TCCACCTCCCGAAGCACCGCGACGTGTTCGCGCACCGCATCCTCGCCAAGATGCCGACCCTCGCCGCCGCCGTGTACAAGCACATCATCGGCCAGCCGTTCGTGTACCCGCGCAACGACCTGGACTACTGTTCCAACTTCCTGAACATGCTGTTCTCGGTGCCCGCCGAGCCCTACCAGGTGGACCCGGTGGCGGCCGAGGCCCTGGATCTGCTGTTCATCCTGCACGCCGACCACGAGCAGAACGCCAGCACCTCCACGGTGCGCCTGGCGGGCAGCTCCGGCACCAACCCCTACGCGGCCATCGCCGCCGGCACCGCCACCCTGTGGGGCCCGGCCCATGGCGGCGCCAACGAGGCGGTGCTGGACATGCTGAAGGAGATCGGCAGCGTCAAGAACATCGACGCCGCCATCGCCAAGGCCAAGGACAAGAACTCCGGTTTCCGGCTCATGGGCTTCGGCCACCGCGTGTACAAGAACTACGACCCGCGCGCCAAGATCATCCGCGCCACCTGCCATAAGGTGCTGCAGAAGCTGGGCCGCGACGACGATCCCTTGCTGGAGCTGGCGATGCGCCTGGAGGAAGTCGCACTCAAGGACAGCTACTTCATCGAGAAGAAGCTGTACCCGAACGTGGACTTCTACTCCGGCATCATCTACAAGGCGCTCAACATCCCGGTGAACATGTTCACCGTGATGTTCGCCATCGCCCGCACCGTGGGTTGGGTGGCGCACTGGCAGGAGATGATCGCTGACCCGCACATGAAGATCGGCCGTCCGCGCCAGCTCTACACGGGTCCGGTGAAGCGCGACTATATGGAACTCGCCAAGCGCAAATAAGGCGAGTCGTGATAAAAAGAGGCGGCCTTCGGGCCGCTTCGCATTTCGGGGGTATGACGTGAAGATACACAAGGCGGCCGCCCGTCTAGCGGGCTGGGAACTGCAACACATCCGCAAGGACCAGCCCACGCTGGAGACGCACCTGTCCCAGTTGCTGCCGAAGCTCGGCATCGACTGCCTGCTGGACGTGGGCGCCAACCAGGGCCAGTACGGCGTGCTGCTGCGCCGCTGCGGCTACAAAGGCCGCATCGCCTCCTTCGAGCCGGTGAAGGCGAGCTTCGAGATCCTGCGCGCCAAGGCCGCCAAGGACCCGCAGTGGAGCGTGTACAACTACGCCCTCGGCGCCAAGGCCGGCGAGAGCATGATCCATGTGAGCCGCTCGACGGTGATGGCCTCTTTCCTGGACGCCACCGAGTACTCACACAAGCAGTTCCCGGAAGGCATGGCGGTGACCCGGGACGAGAAGGTCACCATCCGCACCCTGGACGAAGTGTTCGGCCTCGTCACCGAAGGCCTCAAGTCCCCCAAGGTATTCCTGAAGATGGACACCCAGGGCTTCGACCTGCAGGTGTTCGCCGGCGCCAAACGCTCGCTGCCCCAGGTGCGCGGCCTGCAGACGGAGATCTCCATCCAGGCCATCTACGAAGGCATGCCCGACTATCTGGAATCGCTGGCGACTTACACCAAGGCCGGCTTCGTCATGACGGGGCTCTATCCCGTGAGCCGCGACAAGCAGAGCCTCGCGCTCATCGAGCTCGACTGCGTCATGCGGCGGGTGCCTGAGATCCACAAGCAAGTACCTGCCAGTCCTAAGAAAAAAACCAAGAAAAAACCTCGCCCATGAACCGGGCGGCAAAGAGCTATTCGAAATACGCCGTACTTCTGGCACTCTCAGCGTGCGCACTCTCGCCTTTCCGTGAAACGCAAGATTGGAACTTCATGCAGTCGGTAGGCGGCATCACGCTCGGCGTGCCGCAAAATAAGGATGGATGGTGGTCTTTGCCGGTCAACTGCGATGTCTCGGGGCTCCATGAGTTCTCGAGAAAACCGACGATGCTCAACTCCGGAATGGAATGGGTGAATACCATAACCAGCTTCAAGCAAGGCCGTATCTATCTGACCATCGAGACGACCATCGCCTCTTCGCTTCAAAATTGGACCCCAGGCTGCGGCCCTGCTTCTTTGGGGAGACTTAAAGCTGGGCAATATCAGGTGTACTACAAAGATCCTGATGGGACGGTGCATCCCATCCAGTCGATAGACGTAAAACCCTGAAAATCGCGGCTTCTAGTCACTGACCGCCAGCAGCAGCTCCATTTCCATCCCCATAAGTAAAAACCCCGCTGTCATCAGCGGGGTTTTCGTTTCAGCGACGGGCGCGGCCCTGACCGCGTCGGCCTGGTGATCAGGACCGGGCGCGACTGTAGCCCATCGCATATGCGGAATTAATAGGGAGAAAGACCTAATTATTAGTCGCTGACGGCGAGCAGGAGCTCCAATTCCTTCAGCGAACCGCGCTTCATGGGCCGCCCGTCCACGGGACTGATGGGCGCTTCCCGTATCCCGTCGACTTCGAATACCGTCACTTCGATCGGCACGTCCCCGGCCACGAACTTATAGACCGGGTACTCGGACTGCACGCCGGCGCCGGATCGCAGCTTGCGCGCCGAGTTCTCGTAGGGGATGTGCTTCTCCATGAGATAGATGGCCACCTCTTCGGCCATGTCGCTGAACACATGCAGGTACACGATGCCGTGCTCACCGGCGGTGCCGGCCAGCACCGGGCCCACCAGCCGCGGATTGAAGCGCTCGAAGAGCCTGAGCGCGTTGCGCGCGGTCTCGCGCAGGTGCCTGAGATGGCTGGGCTGGGAATCGGCCTGGAACAGCCGCTGGTGCTCGGCGAGCGCCGCTTCCACCTCGAGATTAGTGGGCAGGTGCATGCGATGGGGATCGAGCCCTAGGCGCTCGGCCGCCTTGCGCTTGGCGAAGAGGAAGTCGCGCACGCCCTCTTCGGACATGATGCGGGCCGCTTCCTGCGT
>DASXYJ010000221.1:0-5000 GCA_036502565.1 Gammaproteobacteria bacterium | reverse complement strand
TGCCAGCTGGCGCGCGGGTCCGCCGCCAGCCCGAGGGCCTGATCCAGGGCGTGCAGAAGCTCCGGAGTGAACCGCTTGGCGAGACCGTCCCGGGGCAAGCGCAGCAGATCCCCGAACTGCTTCAAGCCCACGCGCTGGAAGGCGTCCTGGACCTGCGCAGGCCAGGCGAGGGCTCGCAGCGGCAGCTTGCCCAGCATGCCGCGCAACTCATCCAGGGAGGCGGCGGTGATCTCAGAACCAGCCTGGGCCAGCCACAGCGCGGCGAGAGGCGTGGGCGCCACTGCGAGCGAAGTGCTGAAGGACTGGGCCGCGAACAGCTGCCGCGCGCGGTCACGGATGGCCACGGGACCGCCGAAGAGATGGGCGCTGCCTTCCACTTCCAGCAGCAAGCTCGCGGGCGGTTCCAGGCTCACGGTGGGCGTGAAGCCATGGCCGCGTGCCGCGAGCTCGAGCAGCGCCGCCTGTTCGCGCGCGATCTCCCGCGGTCGCGTCTGCAAGGCGGGTGCCAGCGCTAGCGCTGAGTTGAGAGGCTGGCCCGGCTGCACGCCGAGGGCCGCAGCGCCTGCGGTGCAGTCGAAGACCTGCTGCTTGCGGCCCTCGTCTTCCAGGAGCGCTAGAGCTTCCTGTGAGGCAGGCGGTATCCCCAGGGCTTCCAGACCGAGGCGCGGGAAGTGCACCGCCATCCACAGCTGCGTGGGGACGATGCGCGGCGGCGGCAGCGGCGCCTCGATGCGTCGCGGCGCCGGCTCCTCCGGGAACAATGGCAATGAGGACGGGCGCGCCAGGGACATGGAGAGACGCCGGCTCAGTGGCCGGCGGCGTACGGATCGAGGTCGAGCATCCTTGCGGAGGGACCGGCGCCCTTGAGCAGCGATATCAGCCGGGTGCGGGTGTGGGGATGTGCGCCGACATGCATGCGCAGCGAGGCAGGCGAGGGTGTGGCGGCAGCGGAGGCGGGGCGCAACAGGAATACGCTCGCGGAGCCGGCGGCCGCCGCGAGCTTGAGGCGGCGCAACCAAGGGTCGGCGATGCGCTGCGTCTCCTGCATCACCAGCGCCGCGCAGCTACCACTCTGCAGACAACGTTCTGCGGCCCACAGCCGGCGCTTCGGTTCCTGCACGTCCATCACCAGCACGTGGCTGAGGTCCACGCCGGCCTGGCTCAAGGCAGGCGCGTAGGGGGCTTCATCCGCGGGCAGCCAGGCGAGGTCGTGCCCGGCGCGCGTGAGCGCCGCGAGCGCCGGCAGGAGCAGGGTGATGCGGCCCGATCCCGCGCCATCGGCCAGGAGCTCGATGAGCGTGCCGACCGGCCAGCCGCCTTCCAGCGCCGCATCCAGCGCGGCATGGCCGGTGGCGAGGCGCGGCCCCGCCGACCTGCTGCGGCTACCCACCCAGAGATGGGCAGGATGACGGGAAAGCAGTTCTGCGAGGCTCGCCATGAGGCAGCACGGAGGGAGTGGGATAGATACTGTATATATATACAGCACATGCTTTTCCCGGTCAAATCCCCGGGGAAAACCCCATATTTCTGTGACCCAGCCCTCGGCAGCCGCGACATTTACCGCGTAACGTTTTCAGCAACGGCGGAGACACGCCGTGACAAGAAGGAAACGAGGTTTTACGCAATGATGACCCTGGCTGCTCTCATCTGGATGCTCGTGATCGGTGCGATCGCTGGCTGGCTCGCGGGCCTGGTGATGAAAGGTCGTGGTTTCGGCATCCTCGGCAACATCGTGATCGGCATAGTCGGCGCGGTGATCGGTGGATTCCTGTTCAATGCGTTGGGCATCGCGTTCTGGGGTCTCTTGGGAACTCTGTTGGTGGCTTTCATCGGCGCGGTGATTTTGCTGTTCATCGTCGGGCTGATAAAGCGAGCCTAGCGGCGGCGTCGCCTGGGCCAGGAAGGCCCGCGCCGCGAGGACCGTCCATACGGACATGGCGGTCCCCGCAACAAGGCAAGGCTAGATGCGACCCCGAGACCCAGCCCCGCAGTTGCGGGGCTTTTTTTATAGGTTCGTCCCCGGCGTATGATGTCAGCGGGCAGTCCGTCAAGAAGGGGAGCAAAGATGGAAGAGAGCACGCAAGCGGCACCTCAGGCCGCCGCTACTGAAGGTCCCGTGGGTCTGGGTGGCTGGCTGATCCTGCCCGCCATCGGCATGTTCGTGAACTTGTTGTTACTCGCCTACAACCTGCTGGGGCTTGCGGCGCTCAGCTCCGGCCAGACCGCTGATGCCATAGCCACATCGGGCATCGATATCCACGATCCCGCCTGGGCGCGGCTGGTGGCTTACGAGTTCGGCAGCAATAGCCTGCTATTGTTGCTGATCGTCGGCTTGCTGGTCCTATTCTTCACCCGCTCCTGGCTGTTTCCGGGCGCGTTCATTGCTTTCCTGGCGTTGAACCTGGCGATACGGTTCGGCGACCTCATGCTGGCGCACGGTGTGGCCACGCTGGATACCAACGGCGATAATAATTCCTACGTGGAACTGATGCGCCCCGTGCTCTATTGCGTGATATGGATCCCGTACTTCCTCAAGGCGGTGCGGGTCCGGAACACCTTCATCCGGCCGTGGCCGATGGCGAAGCCGGCCTCGGCGGTTTCTTCTTGACGTAGAGCGTCTTCACCACCCGAGCCACCACCTCGCCCCCGGCATCCTTGATCTCGACGATGAACTCCGGGAAGTACTTCTCGCCGCCGGCGGTGTGCTCGAGGATCTCCTGGAGCTTGGCGTCGCTGATGTCGAAGCGCGCCGTCACGGTGCCGCGGCCGGGCTTCAGGTATTCGATGCTGGCGCGCCGGTCCCACACGTAGTAGCCCCGACCCAGCACCTCCAGCAGCATCACCATGTAGCAGGCGTCGGTCATGGCGAACAGGCTGCCGCCGAAGTGCACGCCCACGTAGTTCTGGTTGTACCAGTGCTTCCTGAGCTGCACCTCGGCGCTGCGATAGTCCTCGCCGATGCGGGTCAGCACGATGCCCGAGAACAGGAATGGCGGCCACAGGTTCATGATGCGGCGTACGGTATTGGCCTTTAACTTCATGACTTGGCCTCCAGGGAGAACAGTTCCTCCACGGTGGTCCCGAGCGCCCGCGCCAGCTTCAGCGCCAGCTGCGTGGAGGGGATGAAGTGACCGCGCTCGATGGTGTTGATGGTCTTGCGGGTCACGCCCACGCGATCCGCCAGCTCTTCCTGGGTGATGCCCTCCCGGGCCCGCGCCACCTTGAGGTGGACGTAGAAGTGCTCGGGCATGTCACTCCTCCCGGTCGAACCAGAGGTAGAAGCCGAGTTGGGACACCACCAGCACCCAGATGAGCACGAGCATGGCGATGCGCCCGTCCACGTACACGAAGCTGCTGAGGGCTACCCCGGCCATGAGGCACACCAGCAGCGTGGCGGCGGAGGCGCGCTGGGCGCGCCAGCGGTTGCCCACCGTCATCTCGTCGTTGAGGGCGGCGATCACCTGCGGTTGCCGGCGCACCCGGCGGGTCCAGTGCCCCATCCAGGCGAAGCTGCCGACCCACATCAGGCCGAACAGCACCGCGATCCCATCGAAGGCATGGCGGGCACTGCCCTGGAACCAACCGCTCTGGTCCAGGATGAAGGCGCCGCACCAGACGGCGTAGGTGAGAGTGAATGCCAGGAGGATACGGCGGCGTTCCTGGGCAAAAGTATCGGCAGCAGACATGGCGAGACCCCTAAAAGTAACCTAAAGTACTCATAGAGTAACCTATAGGTTACATTTTGCAAGGGGGCAGGGAAGTTTTTTTAGCCCGCCTTGCGCTGCCGGCTGCGCTGGGCGGCGGCCACCGCATCCATGAGTAGGGCGGCGCCGCTGCGGATCTCCTCCGGCGTCTGGCTCGCATAGCCCAAACGGATGTGGGAACCGCCGGAAGGCTGGCCCGGCCAGAACTCAGGTTCCGCAGCCACGAACACGCTGCGCTCAGCGGCGCGCTGCGCCACCAGTTCCGAGTCCACGCCGCAATCGAGCCACAGGGCCATGCCGCCGTCCGGGAGCGCCCAGTCCAAGGTCAGGCCGCGGCGCTTGCCCGCCTCCAGCGACTCCACCAGCGCATCGCGGCGCTCATGGTAGACGCGGCGCATGCGCTTCAGGTGCCGCTCGAAGCCGCCGGTCTCCATCCAGCGCGCGATGGCATCCTGGGTGAAGATGTTGTTCTGGCGCGTGACGATGGCGCGGGTGCGCGCCAGCGGCAGGTACAGCTCCTCCGGCACGGCGATGAAGCCGACCCGCGCCGAGGGGAACATGATCTTGGAGAGCGTGGAGATGTAGATCACGAGGCCGCAGGGGTCGCTGCTCGCCATGGGCGCGATGGGCTGGGAGCGGAAGTGGAACTCGTGGTCGTAGTCGTCCTCCACGATGGGGATCTGGTGGCGGCTCGCCAGCTCGTAGATGCGCAGGCGCCGCGCCGTGGGCAGCGTCGCGGTGGTCGGATACTGGTGATGCGGCGTGAGGTAGATGAAGCGCAGCTTGTGCTTGGCGATCAAGGCCTCCAGCGAGTCCGGATCCATGCCGTTGGCATCCACCTTCACCGCCATGGGTTCGCCGCCGGCAGCGCGTACCGCGTCCCAGGCCGCGGCATAGCCCGGCACTTCCACCGCCACCTTGTCGCCGGGGTTCACCAGCATCTGCGCCACCAGGAAGATGCCTTCCTGGGCGCCGTGGGTCACCACGATGCGCCGCCCGGTGAGGGCGCGTACCCGGCGCAGGTATTCCTCGAGTCGCTGGATGAAGGCGGGATGGCCGGCCGGATCGCCGTAGCCGCCCAGGAGGTGCGCGGAGCGGCGTAGCGCCTCCGCCATGCAGGTGCGGAACTCGTCGTAGGGGAAGAGCCGGAGGTCCGGCTGGCCGCCCTGGAACACGTGGCGGTAGTGGCTGGTGTCCACCAGCCCGCAGACGTTGGTGGTGCTCTGGCGCGCCAGGCGCCATTTGAACTTGCGCTCGAACAGCGCTGTCTTCTTGGCATTGCCGCGGGGGCTGAAG
>DASXYJ010000220.1:0-4672 GCA_036502565.1 Gammaproteobacteria bacterium | reverse complement strand
CCAGGCCGCGGTGATAGTCCTGGATCGCGGCGGCGAAGATCTCGGAAGCGGAGGCGGTGAAGCGGTTCACCAGCACCGTCAGCGGGCCGGAGTAGACGATGCCGCTGTCCTCGTCCTCGTCGGCCACCTGCACGTCGCCTTCCGGATCGCGGATCTGCACCACCGGTCCCTGTGCGATGAACAGGCCGGTGAGGTCCTCGGCTTCCTTCAGGGAGCCGCCGCCGTTGTTGCGCAGGTCGATCACCACGCCGTCCACCTTCTGCGCCTGCAGCTCGCCCAACAGGCGGCGCACGTCATGGGTGGTGCTGGTGTAATCCTTCTGGCCCTGCTGGCGCGCGTCGATGTCCTCGTAGAAACCGGGGATGGTGATGATGCCGACCTTGTAATCCTTCTTGTCGCGGGTGACGTGCATCACCTTCTGGTGAGCTGCCTGGGCCTCCAGCTTCACGGTGTCGCGCACGAAGCTGATGGTCTTCTCGGGTGAGCCGGGGGCCGCGCCCGCCGGCAGGATCTGCAGGCGCACGCTGGTGCCGGGGGTGCCGCGGATCAGCGCCACCACGTCCGTGAGCCGCCAGCCCACCACGTCCACCATGTCGCCGTCGCCCTGGGCCACGCCGGTGATGCGGTCCTCGGCGTGCAGCTGCTTCTGCGGGTCGCGGTCGGCGGGGCCGCCCGGGAGCAGGTGGTCCACCTTCACGTATTCGCCGTCGGTGAGCAGCGAGGCGCCGATGCCCTGCAGCTTCAGGCTCATCTGCATCTGGAACTCCTCGGCCTGCACCGGCGGGAAATAGTCGGTGTGCGGATCGAGGGTATGGGCATAGGAGTTCATGAAGGCCGCGAACACGTCACTGCTGTCCACCTGGCGGCTGCGGTAGGCGAAGTTCTGGTAGCGCTTGTGCAGCGTGTCCTGGGCCTGGGCCCAGGTCTTGCCGGCCAGCAGCAGGCTGATGACATCGTTCTTTATGCGCTTGCGCCACACGTCGTCGAGCTCCGCGGAGTCCTTGGCCCAGGGGCCCTTGCTGCGGTCGAACACGAAGCTCTCTTTCACCGTCAGGTCCGGCTGCTTGTCGAGCAGCTTCAACGCGTACTGGATGCGCTGGTCCACGCGTTTCTGGTAGGTGTTGTACATCTCGAAGGCCGGCTTCACGTCGCCGGCGCGGATCGCGTCGTCGAGCTTGTCGCGGTACTGCGCGAAGGAATCGATGTCCGACTGCAGGAAGTAGCTCTTGTTCGGATCCATGTCCTGCAGGTACTGGTCGAAGATCAGCGCCGACTGCTTGTCATCCAGGGTGCGGTCGCCGTAGTGATAGCGCTCCAGCTGGCCGGCGATGGCCTGGTCCACGACGGCGTCGTGGGGCTGCGGCTGCACGTCCTTCGGCGGCGTCGCCAGCGCGGCGGCGACCAGCGTCGCCTGCACCGGCGCAGGGCTGGTGGCCGACCAGGCCAGGGAGGAGAACAGGCCGAAGGCGGCCGCGATGATCGGTAGCGGGCGGAACTGGATGCGCATGCGGGCGGGATTCCTGGAAGGGCGGAGGGGCTTCACAACTATATATATGAGCATAGGGCATCCCGCCCCCGGCTTGCGACCCCCTTGCCGGGCCTACAATAGATGCCCGAAAACGTCACATCGTGCAGGGAACAGCTTCGGATCATGCGTCCCATGACCTTCGTCAACGGCGTGCTGCTCGGCAGCGCCGGCGCCCTGGCCTCGGTGCTGGGCGTGATCCTGCTGTTCCGCTGGACCATGGTGGGCGACGCCAGCCTGGACCAGACGGTGGTGCAGGGCGAGCTGCCCTTCGGCACGCTGGTCCAGTACATGTGCATATTCACGGCGCTGGCGCTGGTGGCGCTGGCGGCTTTCTGGGGCGAGCTCCGTTCCACGCGCTGGCGCCTCGCCGCCGACTGGTTCCTGCTGCTGGCGTTGGTGGCCGCGGTGCTGTATTTCTTCGCCAACCCGGCCCTGCGGCTGCGGGATTTCGCGGTCCTGGCGCTCCTGGGCGCCGCCGGGGTGGCGATCTACGGTATATTTAGTAGATTGGGCTGGACGGCGCGGCTGGCGCACTGGCTCGGCGACTGAGCTGCGCATATTGCGCGCCGTCGAAGTTCTGAATCAGCTTTTTATAAGGTTTTTATAAGGTTTTTCCGCTGGCAAAGCCGCCGGGCCTGGGCTAGCTTTTGTGTGCGCAGGGAGCGGAATCCCGCCGCCGTCAATAGGGAAACTGGGGCATAATGTGCACCCTGAGCGCCCAGCAAATCCCCTCGGATTATTGACTTAACGAGGGCGATTAGAGTAAAAAACTGGGCCCACTGACGGCGTGATAGGGAGGTCCGTGGGACCACGACGGTCCAGCGGGCGACTTTCGCGCATTTGTAACAGAGCGATCACCATTCCGGTGTTTCAGGAGACATCCAAGTGAACTTTCAAGAATTGCTCCACATTGCTGCAGTCTCGGGCGGCATCCTGTATGTCATCGTCGTCATCCTGCTGGTGGGCCTCGCCATCATCGTGGATCGGACCTGGTATCTCGCCAAGGTCGTGCGCCAGGGCGAGTTGATCGCCGGCACCGTGCTCGAGATGGAAGATGTGGACCGTGACGCGCTGATGGATCTCGCGGTGCGTACCGCCAAGTACCCCCAGGGTGCGATCCTGGAAGTGGCGCTCAAGTATCCGGACGTCAAGGATCCGGTGCGTCTCTCCGAGCTCATCGAAGAGACCATCCTGCTGCAGGCACCGCGCATCGACCGCGCGCTGTGGGCCCTCGACACCATCGTGACCCTGGGACCGCTGCTGGGCCTCCTGGGCACCATCGTCGGCATCTTCGAGGCCTTCAAGGTGCTCGGCGCCGCTGACACGGCCCCCACCAAGGTGACGGGCGGCGTGGCAGAAGCGCTCATCGCGACTGCGGCCGGCCTGTTCGTCGCGATCCTGGGCCTGATCTTCTTCAACGGCCTGAACAACCGCGTCCGCCTGATCATGCATCAGATGGAAGCCATCAAGGTGATGCTGGTCAACCGTCTCACCTGATAGTGACTGCGGCACGGCGCCCCGCGCGAGCGGGGCGCCGTCACTCAACCTCTTTAGCTGGCCGTCATTCGCTGACGGCAGAGGCAGGAAAAAGTGGCTAATAAGTTTTTCGTAGAGAAGAAGGGTCGCATCGAGATCATCCCGATGATCGACATCATGTTCTTCCTCCTGGTGTTCTTCGTGATGATCACCCTGCGCATGATCCCGGCGACGGGCATCGCCTCCAAGCTGCCCCGCAGCTCCACGGCGGTGAACATCGAGCGCCCGAAGATCATCATCAGCCTGCTGGCTGACGGCGAGATCGTGGTCGACGACCAGAAGATGACCGCCGACCAGCTCACCACGTACCTCCTGGGCCAGGACCCGGCGCACGCCAACGTGACCATCGCCGGCGCCAAGGAGACCACGCTGCAGTACCTCGTCATCGTCATGGATGCCATCCGCACCGCTGGTGTGACGGAGATCGGCATCGCGGCGAAGAACACCGACTAAGAGGTCCACCCACGTGGCTGATCAAAAGTACGTCTTTTCCGAAAGCCTCTTCTCGCTGAAGACGCTGCGCTCCCTGGGCGCCGCGGCCATCATCGAAGTGGCGCTCGCGGTGGGCCTGGCGGGCATCCTGATCTGGGAGCAGCTGCATCCGGCGCCTCCGCCGCCGCCGATCCAGTCGGCGCCGATGGAGATCCCGCCGAACCCGCCGCCGCCGCCCCCGCCGCCGCCGCGCAACATCCCGGTGCCGCAGCCGCCGCAGCCGCAGCCGCTGTCGGAAGTGCCGCCGATCCCGACGCCGATCCCGACGCCGAACTCGGAGCCGGTGCACCCGCCGCAGCCGCCGCCGATCCCGCAGACCAGCAAGCCGGCGCCGGAGAACATCCTCGCGGAGTTCTCGGCCAGCATGCACGCGGCCATCGACGCGGCCAAGGTGTACCCGAAGGAAGCGGTGATCGCCGGTGAGACCGGCCAGGTGACCGTCTCGTTCGACTACGTCAACGGTGCGGTGAGCAACATCCACATCGACAAGTCGAGCGGCTCGCGCTCCATCGACCGGTCCGCGATGCAAGCGGTGCAGAAGGCGGCCTTGCCGCCGAAGCCCGCCGAGCTCGCCGGCCAGAACCACTTCCAGATCACGCTGAACTACAACCTCGGCGGTTGACAGCTGGAGTGAGACGATAAAAAAGCCGCCAGTCGCGAGACTGGCGGCTTTTTCTTTGTGCGGATTCCCTCAAGCCTAGCACGGCCGCGGCCCCTGCGGCCGGCGCGGCGGGGCTGGTTGTTTCCGTCGCGTGGCCTATGCTTTGGGTGTGACCGGTGTTCTCTCGATGTATCACCCAGGGGAGGCTACTCGCGTGACACAGAAACCCGTCTTCGTCGAAGGACTCTTCACCCTCCGCAACATCCGCTCGGTGGGCGCCGCCGCCATCATCGAGATACTGATCGGCTCCGGCATCGCCGCGCTCCTCATCTGGCACCAGCTGCAGGCGGTCAAGGATCCGCCGTCGCCGCCGCCGGGTCCGGTCGTCGAGTTCCATCCCACGCCGGTGCCGCTGCAGCCGACCGTCCCGGAACCGCAGCAGCCGAACATGCCGCACCTGTCGGAGGTCCCGGCAGTCCCCACGCCGATAGCCGGGCCGGACGTGGATCCGGTGC
>DASXYJ010000219.1:0-2269 GCA_036502565.1 Gammaproteobacteria bacterium | reverse complement strand
TGGCCCAGGCCTTGGACGGCGAGGTACTTGACCAGGAGCGCAGCACGTTGACACGTCAGACCGCGCGTCACATCCGCGAGCGCATCATCACCTTCGAGACCCAGCTCAAGCTGCGGCGGCCTTCCTGATCCCATGACCGGTCGTCGCGACGCCGAGAAGAGACTGGCGACGCTGCGCGACGAGCTGCGGCACCACAACCACCGCTACTACGTGCTGGATGATCCGGAAGTCCCGGACGCCGAGTACGACAAGCTCATGCGTGAGCTGCAGGCCCTCGAGAAAGCGCACCCCGAGCTCGTCACCCCCGATTCGCCCTCGCAGCGCGTGGGCGCCGCGCCGCTGGCGGCCTTCGATGAAGTGCGCCACGCGGTGCCGATGCTGTCCCTGGAGAACGCCTTCGAGCCGGAGGACGTACAGGAGTTCGACCGCCGCATCCGCGAGCGCCTGGAGGTGGAGTCGGTGGAGTACACCGCCGAACCCAAGCTGGACGGACTCGCCATCAGCCTGCGGTATGAGAAGGGCAGGCTCATCCGTGGCGCCACCCGCGGCGACGGCAGAACCGGCGAAGACGTGACCCAGAACGTGCGCACCATCAAGTCCATCCCCTTGCAGCTCTCCGGCAAGGGCTGGCCCGAGGTGCTTGAAGTGCGCGGCGAGGTCTTCATGCCCAAGCAGGGGTTCGAGGCGCTCAACAAGCGCCTGGCGGCCCAGGGCGAGAAGACCTATGTGAACCCGCGCAACACCGCCGCCGGCAGCCTGCGTCAGCTGGACCCGCGCATCACCGCGGACCGGCCCCTGGAGTTCTACGGTTACGGCCTGGGCGAGGTGAGCGCGGGTTTCGCGCCCCGGCGCCACAGCGAGGTGCTGGAGAAGCTGCGGGAGTGGGGTGTGCGGGTGAACCGCGAGATCAGGCGGGTCATCGGCGCCGAGGGTTGCCTCGACTACTACGCCGGCATCGGCAAGAAGCGCGCCAGCCTGCCTTACGAGATCGACGGCGTGGTCTACAAGGTGGACCGCCTGGATTGGCAGCGGGAACTCGGTTTCGTGGCGCGCGCACCGCGCTGGGCCGTGGCCCATAAGTTCCCCGCCGAGGAACAGATGACGGTGTTGAGATCCGTGGACTTCCAGGTGGGCCGCACCGGCGCGCTCACTCCCACCGCGCGGCTCGAGCCGGTGTTCGTGGGCGGCACCACGGTGAGCAATGCCACGCTGCACAACATGGACGAGATCGAGCGCAAGGATATCCGCATCGGCGACACGGTGATCGTGCGTCGTGCCGGCGATGTGATCCCCGAGGTGGCGGGCGTGGTGCTGGCCAAGCGCCCCAAGGGCACCAAGAAGGTGAAGCTGCCGAAGAGATGCCCCGTCTGCGGTTCCGAGGTGGTGCGCCCGGAAGGCGAGGCGGTGGCCCGTTGCAGCGGCGGCCTGTTCTGCGCCGCCCAGCGCAAGGAACTCATCCGCCATTTCGCGGCACGCCGCGCCATGGACATCGAGGGCTTCGGCGACAAGATCATCGATCAGCTGGTGGAGAAGGAGCTGATCAGCACCCCGGCCGACATCTACAAGCTCGGGATGCAGACCCTGGCCGACCTGGAGCGCATGGGCGAGAAGTCGGCCCAGAACCTCGTGGACGCCATCGAGAAGAGCAAGACCACCAGCTTGAGCCGCTTCCTCTATGCCATCGGCATCCCGGACGTGGGCGAGACCACCGCTGCCGACCTGGCGCGCCACTTCGGCGAGCTGGAGAGCCTGGAGGAAGCCGCGGTCGCCTATGAGAAGCAGCGCCTCAAGCTGGAAGCTTCGGAGCCGAAGGAAGCCGAGAAGCAGCTGAAGGAGCTTGCGCTCCGGCAGATGGAAGGCATCGGCCCGGTGGTGGCGGAGCAGATCGGCGCCTTCTTCGCCCAAGCCGGGAACCGCAAGGTGATCGCCAGCCTGGTGAAGGCCGGTGTGCACTGGCCGGCTGTGCCTAAGCGCTCCGCCGGGGCCCAGACCCTCGCTGGCAAGACGCTGGTGCTCACCGGTACCCTGCCGACCCTGACCCGTGACCAAGCCAAGGACCTGATCCTGGCCCACGGCGGCAAGGTGGCGGGGAGCGTGTCGAAGAAGACCCATTACGTCGTGGCCGGCAGTGAGGCAGGCTCCAAGCTCAGCGATGCGCAGAAACTGGGCATCGAGGTGCTGGACGAGGCGGGGCTGAAGAAGCTCCTGCAATCCTGAATGGGGTATTGCTAGAATGAAGCCGCCCCAGGTCATGAGTTCAGGGATGCCC
>DASXYJ010000218.1:0-19149 GCA_036502565.1 Gammaproteobacteria bacterium | reverse complement strand
GCTGCTGGATGAACGCCTGATATTGCTTCTGTTGGTCCTCGGGCGAGGAGTTCTTCACCGCGCCCTGCATGAACTTGATGATCTTCTCTTGCTCTTCCGGAGTGAAGCCCTCGGGGCTCTGCTTCTCCAGGTTCTGCTTGGTTAGGCGCTGCTGCTCGGTGATCGACTGGATCGAGGCGAACACCTCGTCCACCTGCTTCTGGATCTCTTCCGGATCGATGCCGGCCTTGCGGTCACCCACCACGCCGGTGATGACGAAGCGCTTCACGAACACGCGCTCGCCCTCTTCCGCGCTCAGCGGACGCTCGTACACGGGCGGCACGGAGAGGTCGAGGTTGTTCTCGGGGATGGGGATGGTCGGCGGCGGCATCACCGGTTGCGCGCCACCGGGCTGCGCGGCCGAAGGCAGTGGCGGCGGCAATGGCGGGGGCAGCACCGGCGGCGCGGCTTCGGCCGCGAGACATGCGCTGATGCCGATCGCCAGGAGCCCGGTGCGGAGATGGTTGAGACGCGCGCGCGCAGGACGGCCCGACGGCATCATGAGCTCTTCTTCTTTTGCACTTCTGGTCCCCCTGAAAGCGCGCCTGCAGACGCGTCCAAACCCCTGAAAAACCTGGGTGTCATGTCCCTCGGGGGACCGACATCCAGGCGCACAATTTAGCGTCTAAGGGGGGGCATTTGCAACATATGTAATATGCCTTTCCCCAGATGTTACCCAGCCTTCAAAAAGCGGCCTGCCGGGACGCTACACTGCGACGGGGGACAGGCCTTAATCAGTTATGTAACATGTGCCCTGGCGGCGTCCGGACCCCAATTTCCGGGCGCAGTTCCGGCTTCAGGGAGCACTAGGAACAGGCGCAAAGCATGAGCGAATCCCGAGCGATTCAGTGGAACTCGCGTGCCATCAGCCACGTCGGCGCGGTACGCAAGAACAACGAGGACTCCTACCTGCACCGCCCCGATCTCGGGCTGTGGGTGGTGGCCGACGGCATGGGCGGACACGCGGCGGGCGACGTCGCCAGCCAGACCGTGGTCGAGTGCATGACGCAGATGCCCTCCAACGGCAGCCTCAGCGCGCTCATCGACGCCGCCGAGGACAAGCTGCTGGAAGCGAACCGCCGCCTGCTGGCGCTCGCGGTGAACCAGCATCAGCGCACCATCGGCAGCACCGCGGTGGCCCTGCTCACGCGCGGCAGGTTCGCCGCCTGCCTGTGGGCCGGCGACAGCCGCGTGTACCGTGTGCGCGGCAAGAAGACCGAGCGCCTCACGCAGGACCACGCCATGGTGGAAGACCTGGTGTCGAGCGGCCTGATGTCCCGCGACGAGGCCATCAGCCACCCGCAGGCCAACCGCATCACCCGCGCCATCGGCGCCATGCCCGGCCTGTTCATCGACGTGGAGATGTTCCCCATCGAGCCCAACGACATTTACGTGCTGTGCAGCGATGGGCTGTACAAGGAACTGACGGACGCGGAGATCGGCAAGACCCTCAACGGCAACGAACAGGCCGTGGATGCGCTGATCAACCTGGCACTGGAACGCCGCGCCCGCGACAATGTGACCGCCATCGCGGTGAAATTCACCTGACCATTTTCGGTATCAACGCGGACGTCGATACGACGCCGTGAACGCCTCGGGAGAAGGCCTGTGACTGAGTTCGAGAAACTGCTCAACGACGTGGTGCAAGGCAAGGGGAACCTGGCGCCGTTGCGCGCCTGGTTGGACAAGAGCCTGGCCAAGAGCGGCGCCGACTACGCCTCGCTGCTCGCCTCGCTCGACAAGGCGCAGGCCGCCGGCCTCTCCGAGCCGGTGGTGCGCGCGATCCGCACGCACATCGAGTCGGTGGTTCCCGCCGCCGCGGCTCCCAAGTCGAAAGCCGACGTCGACTTCCCCTTCGAGCTGGAGGAGATGGAACCGGCCAACAAGGCCGCCGAGAAGACCCAGATCCAGGCGAAGAGCGGCGAGAAGACCGTCATCAGCGGCAACGACAAGACGCGCCCGGCCACCGACCGCACCATGACCGCGCCGGGCGACCGCACCACCATCCAGCAACCCGCCGGCGATCCCAACGCCACCATGCGCGCGGACCAGGGTCAGGGCCGCACCGTCATCACGCGCACCGCGGCGCCGAGCGAGGACGCCACCACCCGCAGCGGAGGCAACAAGACCCAGATCACCGGCGGCAACGAATCCGATCCGTTCGCGATGGACTCGCAGCCCACCGGCAGCCGCACCGGCGGCAGCGTACCCACCACCGGCACCAGCTGGCGCACCAGCACCGGACTCAAGGCCAGCGGCGGCGGCGACAACCTGGGACCGGGCTCGGTGCTCAAGGAACGCTTCGAGCTGATGGACGTGCTCGGCGAAGGCGGCATGGGCAAGGTGTACAAGGCGCGCGACCTCCTGAAGGTCGAGGCCAAGGACAAGAACCCGTACATCGCGGTCAAGACCCTGACCGGCGACTTCAAGCAGCATCCGGAATCCTTCATCGCGCTGCAGCGCGAATCCAGCAAGGCGCAGCGCCTCGCGCACCCGAACATCGCCACGGTGTACGACTTCGACCGCGACGGCGGCACCGTGTACATGACCATGGAGCTCATGGAAGGCGACGAGCTCGCCAAGTACATCAAGCACCTCCCCGCCGGCGGCCTGCCGGTGCCGGAGGCCATGAATATCATCAAGCAGCTGTGCGACGGCCTCGCCTACGCACACTCGAAGCAGCTGGTGCACTCCGACTTCAAGCCGGGTAACGCCTTCCTGACCAAGGACGGCACCGTGAAGCTGCTGGACTTCGGCATCGCCCGCGCCTCCAAGACCCGCAAGGACACCGTCGGCGAGACCACGGTGTTCGACCCGGGCCAGTTGGGCGCACTGACGCCCGCCTACGCCACGGTGGAGATGTTCGAGGGCATCGACCCGGATCCGCGCGACGACATCTACGCGCTGGCCGCCGTCGCCTACGAGCTGCTGACCGGCAAGCATCCCTTCAACAAGCTCTCCGCGCCCAAGGTGCTGGAGAAGGGCCTGAAGCCCGCGCCCATCGCCAAGCTCACCGCGCGCCAGAACAAGGCGCTGTTCAAGGCGCTGGCGCTGCGCCGCGAGGAACGCACCCTCTCGGTGGAGGAGTTCTGGGACAGCATCCGCCCGCGCAAGAGCCGCACCAAGCAGATCGCGGCCGGTGTGGTCGCCGGCATCATCATCCTCACCGCGGCGCTGTACTCGCCGATCGTGTCCTACGTGCACGCGCGCCGTAACAGCGCGGTGGTGGCGCAGATCGAGGCCAACCCGGCCAACATCCCGGCGGCGCTGCAGCAGATCGGCACCTTCGACAAGGATTCGCAGCGCTCTGTGCTGGACACCGCGAAGGACAACGTCATCAAGTACTTCAAGGACCAGGCCGACGCGGACGTGGACGAGGCCAAGGGCCAGTTCAACTACGCGGCCGCCGCCAAGGTCATCGCCGAAGCCGGCAGTTTCTACCCGGACTCCGCCGACCTCGCCAAGTACTCGCAGGGCCTCAACGACCGCAAGAGCCAGCTGTTGCTCGGCTTGAGCAAGGACTTCGACTCCTACATGGCGTCGAACAAGCTGATGCCGACGCAGAGCCACCAGGACATCACCACCGTCGTCGCCAAGCTGCGCATGGCCGAGCCCAGCAGCCCGATGCTGAAGGACGCGCGCGTCGCCCACAGCTACGCGCAGATGGTGCAGGCGCAGGTCGGCGACAAGGACTATGTCGCCGCCAACGACGTGTTGAAGGTGGGCCTGGGCTACGCGCCCAGCGACGCCTCGCTGCTCAACCTGCAGGACACCGTGAAGCGCGAGCTCAAGCGCGAGCAGGATGCGCAGCTGGTGGCCCAGCTCGAGAGCAAGCTGCGCGAAGCCACGCCCAACCTCAAGAGCCTCGCCGACTTCGACAAGGTCCGCGAGGACATGGGCAAGCTGCACGTGCTGAACCCCGGCGATCCGGTCATCCAGAGGATGAACGACCCGCTCAAGTCCGCGTTGTCGGCTTCGCTCGCCAACGCGGCGCAGCAGAAGCGTTGGGACGACGCCGAGAAGGCGCTCTACACCTACTCGCACCTGCTGGCGGTGCCGGACCTGTTGGCGCAGCGCCAGAGCCTGAACCAGGCCGAGGTGGCCGGCGGCTTCGTGCCGGCGGACATGCAGGCGCGCCTCAACCAGGTCAAGCAGCATCGTGACTCCGTCGATGCGCTGTTAGCCAGCGCCAAGTACGACAGCGACTGGGACAACCAGCTGATGGGTGATTTCCAGGAGACCACCGCGCTGCTGCAACCCAACGACATGGAGTGGTACCAGGAGCTGCGCGACAAGGTCGCCAAGACCTACATCAAGCTGTCGCAGGACATGATCCAGCAGAACCGCTTCGACGCTGCCACCAACCTGCTGGCCAGCGGCAAGCTCTTCTCGCCGCAGCTGCCGGACTTCGCCTCCGTCGACCAGGCCCTGGCCAACGCGATGCAGGCCGCGCAGAAGGCTCAGGCCGAGAAGCTGCGCATCGCCCAGATCGATGGTGCCAAAAACAACTTCCTCACGCAGTTGAACGCGGCGAAGCTGGATGAAGCCAAGCAGACCTACACGTCACTGCAACAGCAACTGCCGGCCAACGATGCGTTCTTCACCGACACGGCGCCCAAGGCCTACGCGATGGAGTACCTGAACCTGGCGCGCGGGAAGGCCCAGAGCAACGACTACCGCGCGGCCCTAACCCTGGTGAAGACCGGCTTGCAGTACGCGCCCTTGGACGACCTCAAGAAAGCCCAGGCGGATTACACCAACCTGGCTTCGAGAGGCGACCTGCTGATCATGGTGGACAGCCTGCAGGCCTCCGGTATGGGCGACCTCAAGACCAAGCTGGGTGAGGTGCAGAAGCAGTTCCCCAAGGACGCCCCCAGCATCGCCGACGGCCTGATGAAGCGCCTGGCGCAGCACATCGACAGCCTCAAGGACACCGACGCGGGGCTGGCCTATGACCTGTCCAACGCCGCCAAGACCACGTTCCCGGAGAGCTCCGTGATCCAGGGCCTGCGCATCTCGCCGCCGGCCCGTCCTTCGAAGTTCGCGGCGCTCGGCCGTGAGGCCATGAAGTCGAACCTGCTGAGCAAGGCCCAGGGCGACCTGGACCAGGGCAACCAGCAGGAAGCCGGGAACCAGGACCTCGCGCAATTCGGCGAGAGCCTGAAGAAGGCACAAGCCGCCGCCAACCAGTACTGGGCTGCCTATCAGCAATACCAGCAGGCGGGCCAGACCGCGCAGGCGCAGCAGTACCTCCAGGAAGCCATGCGCGAGTGGGCGGACAACACCAACTACAGCAAGGAGTACCAGAGCAAGTTCGCCACCACCCAGCAGCCAACCCGCAGCGCCAACGGCAGCAAGCCCTGCGGCGCGGACCTGGCCGGTTACGGGCGTTCCGGCCGCGCCGAGTGCTACGACATGCTGGACGGCGTGCATGGCCCCACCCTGGTGGTGGTGCCGGCGGGCGGCGGCCAGAGCGCGCCCTTCGCCATCGGCAAGTACGAGGTCTCGGTGGGCGACATCAACGCCTTCTGCAAGAGCGGCGGCGGCTGCAGCTCGCTCGCCGGTGCGGACGAGATGCCGGCCACCGGCGTCTCCTTCGCCACCGCCAAGGCCTATGTGGCTTGGCTGTCGCAGAAGAGCGGCATGCACTACTTCATCCCCAGCCAGGAGCAGTGGACCTACGCCGCCAGCACCAACGGCTCCGATGCCAACCGCGACTTCAACTGCAATGTGAAGCTGGGTGACTCGGTCATCAAGGGCCTCTCGATGCTCGCCATCGCCACCGGCAAGTCCAACGCCTGGGGCCTCGTCAACTACGTGGGCAACGCCCAGGAGTACGTGGCGAGCGGCGGCGGCGCGGTGGCCATGGGCGGCGACTGGCAGGATCCGCTCGCGGACTGCACCACCTCGCTGGCGCGGCCCAGCAGCGGCGCGGGCGATGCCCTCACCGGCTTCCGCGTGGCACGGGATATCAACCCATGAAGTACTCCCAGGTACGCGACCTCGCCCGCCGCTACGCGACGGGCAAGCTGAGCCAGGAGAACTACCGCAACCAGCGGCGGGCGCTGATCGACTCCATCACCGGCGGCGGCGTGCAACTCGCCTATCGCAGCGACGAGCGTGCCGCCGCGCGCAAGCACTCCAACACCAAGCTGCTGGGCCTCACGGCGGTGGTGCTGGTGGCCGCCGGCATCGGCGTGGTGATGCTGCTGCGGCACTCGAGTCAGGGCCATGCCCCGGGCAGCGCCCAGGCCGCCACCGTGGCTGCCGCGATACCGGCCCTGCCCGCGCCGGGCCCGGATCTGGTGCGCAGCTTCGTGGAGACGGACGACTGGACCGACGGCAGCCTGCGGATCTTCGAGCAGCGCTGGCAGAACCTGGGCACGGACGAACAGGCGAAGGCCAAGGACAGCCCGGTGTACGGGCGGCTCCTGAGCGCGGTGCGTCAGCAGGTGGATTCCGAGAAGGCGGTGGCGGGGAGCGATGTGGCGGGCGACGCCCACCTCACGGAACTGCAGAAGCTGGCCAAGACCCTCGGGGCCAACTCCCCTTAAGACCAGGCCCCTCAGGGGCCTTCCTTTTATATAGATCCTATTATTCCGAACTCTGGAACGAGATCGCATCCGGCGACTCGGGCGCCAGTCTCTGCCCCAGGCCGATGATGCCGCTGCCCTTGATGGGGTAGTTGTCGCGGCGCACGAACAGCTCCTCGCCGGAGCTGGTGCGCACGTATGTGCCGTTGATGCTCTGGTCCACCAGCACGAAGTTGCCCTTGCGGTACTCGATGCGCGCATGCATGCGCGAGATCAGGGTGTTCTTGACCACCAGGTCGTTCTCGTCGGCGCGGCCCATGACCACGGACGAGTGCAGCTCGTTCACCTCGACCGACTGGTCGCGGTAGCGCAGCATCAGCTTGGCCTTCTTGGTCTCGGCGCCGGCGGGCTTGAACGAGGTGGACATGCGCGTCACGTCCTCGCGCTGCCAGAGCAGCTCGATCATGTCGATCTCGTCCTTCTTGCCCTTCACTGCCGCGCGGTCGATCTGGCGGGTGGAGGCCTTCCACACGTCCGAGAGCTTATCCATGGTGGCGGCGGTGGTGAGGGTTTGGCCGGGCTTGGCCTGCCCCGCCATGCGCGCCGCGGTGTTGACCGCGTCGCCGTAGACGTCGCCGTCGGTCTCGACGATGACCGGGCCGAAATGGAAGCCGACCCGGATGGCGACGTTCTTGCCCTGCACCACCAGGCCCGCGGAGATGCGCTCCTGCATGCCGCTGGCGGCATCGGCGGCGGCGGTCGGGTCATCGAACACCGACATGACCTCGTCGCCGATGGTCTTCACCACGCGGCCGGACTGGCGCTTGGTCTCCTCGTCCATGATGGAGACGCATTTCGCCACGGTGTCCCGCGCGATGGCATCGCCCATCGTCTCGTACAGCTTGGTGCTGCCGCAGACGTCGGCGAACAAGATGGTAAGTTTGGTTTCCTTCATCGGATGTCTAACAGCCCATAGGGCCGTAATCCGCCCCCCTCTGTGGGCTCAATTTACCAATATATGAGGCCCCGGGCCAGCCCAGGGGACCGGTCATTTCTCCGCCACTATATAAGCTATCCAGGAGGGGTCCGGGTCACCGTGTTCCACGGGCGCGAACTCATCGCTGCCTTCCCCGGTCTTGGGGTCGGTCCCCTGCCACCAGACCCGGACGTTCCGGAACCCCGCTTCCGCGAGGATTTCCTGCAGTTCCGGTAGGGTCCACAGCCGCCAGTGGTAGCTGAAGGCCTTGTTGAGCCGGGAGCCGTCCGGGAAGCTGTAATGGATATGGCAGGTGAGATTGCCGGTGACCGGGTCATATTCCGCCTGGTCCCATATATAGGTGAAGCGGCCCATCTCCTCCCGCTCCTTCATGACCTTGCCGGCCTCGTAACCGCCGAAGGCATCCAGCATGAAGATGCCGTCGGCCCTGAGCCCGGCCCGCACGTTCTGGAAATAGCGCTTGAGAGCAGCCCGTTCCTTGAAGATCCAGTAGCTGAAGTTGAAGGCGCAGACGATGTCCGCCGGAGCCGTCTTCACGCTCATCACATCCGCCTGCACCAATTCCAGGCGCTTGAGCGTAGCCGGCCTAAGCTTGGGCAGGTTATGGGCCCGGCTCCACGCCAGGACTTCCGGGTCCAGATCCACCCCGACGGCCTCTCTGTCAGCCGCGCTCTTGACCCAGGCGCAGCTGAAGAGGCCGGTGCCGCAGAAGTCCTCGCGCATGCGCTTGGGCTTGCGGCCACGTAGGCCCTTGTAGAGCCCGGTCATGAAGTCGATCTCCCAGTCCGCGTCCTGCACCGAGTCCTGGTACAGCACGTGGCGGTCCGCACGCTCGGCAGCGGTGGGCTTGCGGGTGGGTTTGCGGGGCTGGCGTACGGGAAGCTTGGGCGACATCGGATTTCTTTGGAATTTATGGTTAGACAGGCATCGGTATCGAGGTGCGTATCCTATCAGGCGGCGGCCCTCAGCGACTCTACCGCTTCCTGTAACACACCGAGATCGGCGCCGGCGCGCGTGCCCTCCTCGCTCAGGTGCCGGCGCCACTGACGCGCACCGGGACAGCCGTGGAACAGGCCCAGGGCATGGCGGGTCATGCGCGCCAGCGGCACTCCTTCCTGGAGCTGCGCCGTGATGTAAGGCAGCCACGCATTCAGGACCTCGGTGCGGGAGCGCACCGGCGCCGCCGGATCGAAGAAGCGCCGGTCCACGTCGGCGAAGAGATAGGGATTGCTTACCGCTTCGCGCCCCACCATCACGCCATCGAAGGCGCCCAGGTGCTGTTCCATGGCGTCGAGGGTCTGCACGCCGCCGTTCACCACGATGGTGAGTGCGGGAAAATCGCGCTTGAGGGCCGCGGCCACATCGTAGCGCAGCGGCGGGATCTCACGGTTCTCCTTCGGCGAGAGCCCCTTCAGCCAGGCCTTGCGGGCGTGGATGATGAAGGTCGAGCAACCGCCCTCTGCCGCGATACCGATGAACTCCACGAGTTCGGGATAACTGTCCCGCTCATCCACGCCGATGCGGGTCTTCACCGTCACCGGCAAGGGCGAGGCGGTCACCATCGCAGTCACGCATTCCTTCACCAGCTGCGGCTCGTTCATCAGGCAGGCGCCGAAGCGGCCCTGCTGTACCCGGTCGCTGGGGCAGCCGGCATTCAGGTTCAGCTCATCATATCCATACTGAAATGCTATCCGAGCGCAGGCGGCGAGCTGATCCGGATCGCTGCCGCCCAGCTGCAGCGCCAGCGGATGCTCGGCGGCGTTGAATTCGAGGAAGCGTCGCGGGTCCCCGTGCAGCAAGGCGCCGGTGGTGAGCATCTCGGTGTAGAGCCGGGTATGACGGCTCATGAGGCGGATGAAATAACGGAAGTGCCGATCCGTGTAATCCATCATCGGCGCCACGGATACGCGATGGGACATGGGGCTCACGGGTACATCCAGGTGTGGCGCCAGCCCTGGTCGCCCAGGAGATAGCGCTCGCGCTCATGCAGGCGGCCTTCCTTGGAGGACCAGAACTCCATGAGATTCGGCACCAGACGGAAACCGGACCAATGGCTTGGCCGCGGCACGGTCTTGCCCTCGAATTTCTTCTCGAACTCGGCGAAGTTCCGGTGCAGGGTTTCCTTGTCCGGCATCTCCTCGGACTGTTGGGAAGCCCAGGCACCGATCTGGCTGATGCGCTTGCGACTGGCCCAATAGGCATTCGCCTCCGCATCCGTCACGCTCTCGGTGACACCTTCCACCCGCACCTGCTCCAAGAGCGGCTGCCAGTGGAAACACAGGGCCGCGCGGGGCTCCTGGGCGAGATCGCGACCCTTGTGGCTCTGTTTGTTGGTATAGAACACGAAGCCCTGGGCGTCGAAGTGCTTGAGCAGCACGATGCGCAGGGTGGGTCGGCCATCCGGCGCCACGGTGGCGAGCGCCATGGCCGTCGGCTCGAGGATGGTCTTCTCGGCCTTGGCCTTCTCAAGAAAAACGCCGAAGCGCTGGAGCGCTTCGGCGTAGAGCTTGTCGGTAGCTTGCTGCATGGCTCTATATTAACCCTGCAACCTGTCAAAAAAGACCTAGAGCGTCGCGAGCGAAGGCGGGGCTAGGCGCGCGAGGCGGCACTCTTCCGTGCATAACCGACTGCGAGTCCGAAGCGCAACAACGCCCTGCCGAGCGCAGCAGCTCTAGGCGGCGGCCTCAGAAGCCCGGCCCGCCTTCCGGCGATCCTGCTCTTTCAGATGCCGCTTGCGCAGTCGGATGTTGAGCGGGGTGATCTCCACCAGCTCGTCGTCCTCGATGAACTCCAGGGCCTGCTCCAGGGTGAAGCGCAGGGCCGGGGTCAGCAGGATGTTCTCATCGCGGCCGGCGGCACGGATGTTGGTGAGCTGCTTGGTCTTGAGCGGATTCACCGTGAGGTCGTTGTCGCGGGCATGGATGCCCACGATCTGGCCCTCGTAGACGTCCTCGCCGGGGCCCACGCAGAGGCGGCCGCGCTCCTGCAGGTTGAACAGGCCATAGGGTACGACCTTGCCGGTGCCGTTGGAGATCAAGGCGCCGTTGGCGCGCTGGTTCACGCCCACGTTCTTGGCCGGGGCGTATTTATCGAACACGTGGTGCAGGAGGCCGGAGCCGGAGGTCATGGTGCGGAAGTCGGTCTGGAAGCCGATCAGGCCACGCGCCGGGATGATGTAGTCCAGGCGCACGCGGCCCTGGCTGTCCGAGCGCATGTCCTGCAGCGCGCCGCCGCGGGACCCCAAGGCTTCCATGATGGCGCCCTGATGGCGGTCTTCCACGTCCACCGTCAGGTTCTCGTAGGGCTCGTGCTTCTCGCCGTTCACTTCGTGGTAGATCACCTGCGGGCGGGCCACGGCGATCTCGTATCCCTCGCGGCGCATGGTCTCCAGCAGCACCGAGAGGTGCAGCTCGCCGCGTCCGGAGACGCGGAATTTCTCGGTGTCCTCGGAGTCCTCGACGCGCAGCGCCACGTTGTGCAGGGTCTCGCGGTACAGGCGTTCGCGCACCTGGCGGCTGGTCAGGAACTTGCCGTCCTGGCCGGCGAAGGGCGAGCTGTTGGTCTCGAACATCATGCTGATGGTGGGCTCGTCCACGGTCAGGGACGGCAGCGCCTCCACGTGCTCCGGATCGCAGAGGGTCTCGGAGATGCGCGGCGCCGGGATGCCGGTGAAGGCGATGATGTCGCCGGCCTGGGCCTCATCCACTTCCACGCGATTCAGTCCCATGAAGCCGAACACCTGCAGCACCCGTTCACGGCGGGTCTTGCCCTCGGAGTCGGTGACGATCACCTGGCTGTTGCGCTTGATGCGGCCGCGGGCGATGCGGCCGATGCCGATGGCGCCCACGTAGCTCGAATAGTCCATCTGGCTGACCTGGAGCTGGAACGGGCCGTCCAGGTCCACCGGTGGCGGCGGGCAGAACTTCAGGATGGTCTCGAACAGCGGCATCATGTCCTTGCCGGGCACGTCCGTATCCAGGGTCGCATAGCCGTTGAGGGCCGAGGCGTACACCACCGGGAAATCCAGCTGCTCGTCGGAAGCGCCGAGCTTGTCGAAGAGGTCGAAGGTCTGGTCCAGCACCCAGTGGGGACGGGCGCCGTTACGGTCGATCTTGTTGATGACCACGATGGGTTTCAGGCCGTGGGAGAAGGCCTTCTGGGTCACGAAGCGGGTCTGGGGCATGGGCCCGTCCACCGCGTCCACCACCAGCAGCACGCAGTCCACCATGGACAGCACGCGCTCCACCTCGCCGCCGAAGTCGGCATGGCCCGGGGTGTCCACGATGTTGATGCGGTATTCGGTGTTCCCCTGCTTCAGGCGGATCGCCGTGTTCTTGGCCAGGATGGTGATGCCGCGCTCCTTCTCCAGGTCGTTGGAGTCCATCACCCGCTCGGTGATGGGGGCGCGGGCATCCAGGGTGCCGGACTGGCGCAGCAGGCAGTCCACCAGGGTGGTCTTGCCGTGGTCGACGTGGGCGATGATGGCGATATTGCGGAGATTTTCGATCACAGGGGGGTCCAGGGGTCAGAGGGGCCGAGAAAAGCGGCGAATTATACCGGCAAACCCCGGAAAATGAGGGCTCTGGAAGGGCGATTTTTTCAGTCCATACAAGGGCTTCCAGCCATTGGACAGGGTGTTGCCACTCGCGTAAGCTCTTCGGCCGTTCGGGTCCTGTCAACCTATCTTTGCCGACGTCTACGGGGATGACCTGCTGATGCGCCGGGGGATGTGACTAAAGCTTCGAACAAATAAGCGTCCACCCCTAAGCTTCCCACCGGAAACCAAGGGTCGAACGCAGGTAAACCACGGCCGGCGGCTATCAATCCTCCTCACCGTGGCGTGTTCTTAAGACCTTGCAAGAGAGTGTTAATCGTATGACGTCCATTTATGTCGGCAATCTGCCTTTTTCCGCCAACGAAGATGAAATCCGCCAGAAGTTCGAGCAGTACGGCGCCGTGCACTCGGTGAAGCTGATCTCGGATCGCGAGACCGGCCGCCCGCGCGGCTTCGGCTTCGTCGAGATGGATCAGTCCGCTGCCCAGGCCGCGATCCGCGAGCTGAATGGCAAGGACATGGGCGGCCGTCCCCTGCGCGTGAACGAAGCGCAGCCCCGTCAGCCCGGTGGCGGCGGCGGCGGTGGTGGTGGCGGCGGTGGTGGTGGCGGCCGTGGCCGCTGGTAAGCACACCGCTTACAGCCTCTAGCTGAACCCAGCTAAAACGAACCCATGTCTCCGGCCTCACGAGGGCCGGAGCATGGGTTTTTTTGTCATCCGAGGCGATGACATCCGTCACTTCCAGCGGCCCTGCCGGCTGCCTATGATGAATATCCAGGGAATGCCGAACCCAGGGGCCCCGCCGCGGTCTACCGTGGTAGGGACAGGGAACGGCCCATACACAAACCAGATACGGGGAGAAACCTGATGAACGCCAGTGCCTCCAACCCCACTGCCCTCGGCAGCCTGCTGAACATCTTCCTGGAACCCAGGAAGACCTTCGAAGACCTGCGCCAGCACAACGGCTGGCTGTGGTTCCCGCTGGTGCTGGCACTGGGCGCCCTGATGGTCACCTTCATGTTCTATTACGGCACCGCCGACTGGGACGTGATCCGGCAGCAGCAGGCCGACGTGCTCAGCAACTACCACATGACCCGCGATCAGATCGACCAGGCGCTGAACCACATGACGCGCACCGGCCTGGTGCTGCAGACCTCGATATTCCTGGTGATCTTCCTGGTCATCATCTACCTCATCCAGGCGCTGTACCTGTTCCTGGCCGCCAAGGTCACCGGCTCCGAGGTGCAGGGCTTCGGCTCCTGGTTCAGCTTCACCTGCTGGGCCTACTTCCCGTCGTTCCTGGGCTCGATCGCGACCCTCGCGGCGTTCCTCGTCTACGGCAAGCAAGCCACCATGATGTCCATCGACGTGACCTCGCTGAACACCCTGATCTTCAAGGTGCCGATGGACAATCCCTGGTTCACGATGCTGAGCAACCTGCACCTGGCGCTGTTCTGGAGCTTCGCGCTCATGGTCATCGGCTTCTCCGCCTGGACCAAGAGCAGCCTGGCCAAGTCCGCCGCCATCACGCTGGCGCCCCACGCGCTCATCTACGGCGTGTGGATCGTCCTCAAACTCATCTGAATCGAGAAGCAGGGAAGATGGACAAGAAACGCAAACTCTGGACCGCGCTGGGCATCGTCGGCGCCATCGTCCTGATCATCGTGCTCAGCAAGGTGGGCGGCAACCACGGAGGCACCTCCGTGGAGACCGCCCAGGTGGATGCCCGCACCATCCGCAGCTCGATCCTGGCCTCGGGTGAGCTGCAGTACAAGGATCCGGTGGAGCTGAAGCCGGAGGTGATCGGCAAGATCAGCGCCATCCCCGTGCTGGAAGGCCAGCGCGTGCACAAGGGCCAGGTGGTGCTGCGCCTGGATCCGGAACTGTTCCAGGCCCAGGTCGCGCAGCAGCAGGCCTCGGTGCAGCAGGCGCAGATCTCGATCCAGAGCCAGAAGCTCACGGTGGCGAACCTGCAGCAGCAGTACAGCCGGCAGGAGCAGCTCTTCAAGCAGCACCTGGTGGACGCCAACAGCTTCGACAACCTCAAGAACCAGCTGGACCTGGCCGACACCGAGCTGCAGGCGCGGCAACAGGCGCTCGACATCGCCCAGGCGCAGCTCACCCAGTCGCAGCAGAGCCTCAACAAGACCGTCATCACCTCGCCTCTCGACGGCATGGTCACCAGCCTGCCGGTGAAGGTGGGTGAGACCGTCATCACCGGCACCAACATCGCCGGCTCCACGCTCATGGACATCGCCGATCCCTCCGAGGTGCTGGCGGACGTGCAGGTGGACGAGGCCGACATCGCCAACGTGAAGCTGGGCGAGGACGCCAACATCGACGCGGTGTCGTTCCCGGACCGCACCCTGCACGGCAAGGTGCAGTTCGTGGCCTCCTCGGTCACCGACACCAGCACCCTCACCACCGCGAGCGCCTCCCAGGGCCGCACCTTCGAGGTTAAGATCGCCATCAGCGACAAGGACATCGGAGTGCTGAAGCCCGGCATGAGCGCGCGCGCCGAGATCTTCACCCAGAGCACCCCGGACACCCTGGCGGTGCCGGTGCAGGCGATCCTCTACGAGACCGACCCCAGCTCCAAGAGCCTGGAGCCCACCAGCGGCGCCTACGTGTATCTGGTGGAGGACGGCAAGGCCAAGAAGACCCCGGTCACCACCAGCGTCTCCAGCGACACCTACCAGGCCGTGACCACGGGCCTGAAGAAGGGCGACACCGTGGTGAGCGGTTCCTACCAGACCCTGCATCATCTGGCCGACGGCGCCGCGGTGACGGCGGCCCCGGCCGCGGCCAGCAAGAGCGACGCCAAGAAGAAGCCATGAGCCGCGACACGGTCCTGGAACTGCGCGCCGTCACCAAGCGCTACGTGATGGGTGACGCGGTGCTGAACGCCCTGGATGGCGTGGACCTCGCCGTCCAGCGCAACGAGTACGCCGCCTTCATCGGCCCCTCCGGCTCCGGCAAGTCCACGCTCATGAACATCGTGGGCTGCCTGGACAAGCCCAGCACCGGCGAGTACGTGCTGAACGGCACCCCGGTCTCGCAGCTGGACGACAACGCGCTGGCCAGCATCCGCAATCGCGAGATCGGCTTCATCTTCCAGAACTTCAACCTGCTGGGCCGCTCCGACGCCCTGCACAACGTGATGCAGCCGCTCATCTACCGCGGCATCCCCCTGGCGGAGCGGCGCCGCATGGCCACCACGGCCCTGGAGCGGGTGGGCCTGGGCGAACGCCTGCACCACCTGCCCAACCAGCTCTCCGGCGGCCAGCGCCAGCGCGTGGCCATCGCCCGCGCCCTGGTCGGGACACCCTCGATCCTGCTGGCGGACGAGCCCACCGGCAACCTGGATTCCAGCACGGCCCGCGACGTGATGGCCATGTTCGACGAGCTGCACAAGGCCGGCAACACCATCGTGGTGGTGACCCACGACCAGGACATCGCCAACCACTGCCAGCGGGTGGTCCGTCTCAAGGACGGCAAGATCATCAGTGATGCCCAGAACCTGCCCAAGCCGGCCAAGAGCAGCAAGAGCGGTCCGACCCGTGTATAACCTGCTCGAGAGCTTCCGCGCCGCTTTCACCGCCATCGGGGCCCACAAGCTGCGCAGCGTGCTCACCACCCTCGGCATCATCATCGGCGTGATGTCTGTCATCGCCGTGGTGTCGCTGCTGCAGGGCTTCAGCAACGCGCTCTCCACCAACTTCAAGGGCATGGGTTCCAACACCGTGCTGGTGACCTCTTACCTCTCGCGCAACGACCAGTTGTCGGGCAAGACCACCAAGATCACCACCGACGACCTGCTGGCCATCCAGCACGAGGTGCCGGGCATCAGCCGCATCACCCCGGTGCTGATCATGGCCTTCCTCAACGGCCAGGTGGAGTACAAGGGCCAGAGCACCTTCGCGCTCATCGCCGGCACCACCTACTCCCACGCCCAGAACACCGAGTTCTACCCGGATCAGGGCCGCTACCTCACCCCAAGTGACGACAGCGGCCACCGCCGCGTGGCGGTGATCGGCGCCACCGTGGTGAAGGACCTGAACCTGGGCGACGACCCGGAAGGCCGCTTCATCGAGATGTTCGGTGAATGGTTCAAGGTGGTGGGAGTGCTGCACTCGCTGGGGTCCTTCATCGGTTTCGACCAGGACGCGCGCATCTACATCCCCTACGGAACCGCCCACAGCCTGCTGGGGGGCGCCAAGAACCCCGACATCCAGATCGACATGGACGTGGATGACGTGAAGCAGCTGGACGACGTGAAGTCGCGCATCGGCCAGGTGTTGCGCCGCCAGCATCATCTGCGCCCCAACCAGGATGACGACTTCAAGATCCAGACCGCGGCGCAGCTCGCGGACAGCATCGCGCAGATCTTCAACAGCGCCACCGTGATCCTCGGCGGCATCGTCAGCATCGCCCTCCTGGTGGGCGGCATCGGCATCATGAACATCATGCTGGTGTCGGTGACCGAGCGTACCCGCGAGATCGGCATCCTCAAGAGCCTGGGCGCGCGGCGCTCGGACATCCTCATGCAGTTCCTCATCGAGGCCGTCACCCTGTCGCTGCTGGGCGGACTGATAGGCTTGGCGCTGGGCTACGGCATCGGATTGATGGTGGTGAAGCTGGTGCCCGCCTTCCAGGGCGCCTATGTGCCCTTGTGGGCAGTGGTGCTGGCCATGGGCTTCTCCATGGGTGTGGGCGTGATCTTCGGCATCGCTCCGGCCGCCAAGGCCGCCAGCCTCGACCCCATCGACGCGCTGCGCTACGAGTAGGCCATGTACGCGTTCACCGAGAGCCTGCGCTCCGCCCTCTACGCGATCCGCGCCCACAAGCTGAGGAGCTTCCTCACCACGCTCGGCATCATCATCGGCGTGATGGCGGTGGTGACGGTGGTGTCCCTGATCCAGGGCTTCAGCCAGTCCATCAGCAGCCAGTTCGCCGGCTTCGGCACCGACAGCCTCACCATCTCCTCCTACCTGCCGTTCAAGGATCAGCTGCAGGGCAAGACCGCCTACATCACGCCGGACGACATGCTCACCATCCAACATGAGATCCCCGGCATCAGCGGCGTGACGCCCCTGCTCAACCTCGGCCGTTTCGGTTCGGCGGTGCAATACAAGGGCATGGCCAACTCCTCCCAGGTGCAGGGCGTGACCCAGGGCTACGCGGATGTGTTCAGCCAGTACCCGGACACCGGCCGCTTCATCACCCCTTCCGATGACCTCACCCACCGGCGCGTGGCGGTGATCGGCCAGACGGTGGTGGACAACCTGCACCTGCCGGCCAACCCGGTGGGCGAGTATTTCCAGATCGGCGGACAGTGGTTCGAGATCGTGGGCCTGCTGCACAAGCAGGGCTCCATCCTCGGCCAGGACCAGGACAACGAGGTGCTGATCCCCTACGGCACCGCCCATACCCTGCTGGGCAGCGCCAACAAGGAAGACATCGCCATCGAGCTCAAGGTCAACGACACCAGCCAGATGGACGAGACCGCCGCGCGCATCCGCCAGTTGCTGCGGCACCAGCACGGCCTCAAGGCCGAGCAGGACGACGACTTCAAGGTGCAGACCGCCTCCCAGGTCACCGATTCCTTCAAGAGCATCCTCAACACCCTGACGGTGGTGCTGGGCAGCATCGTGGGTATGTCGCTGCTGGTGGGCGGCATCGGCATCATGAACATCATGCTGGTGTCGGTGACCGAGCGTACCCGCGAGATCGGCATCCTCAAGAGTCTGGGCGCGCGGCGCTCGGACATCCTGGTGCAGTTCCTGCTGGAAGCGGTGGCCCTGTCCATGCTGGGGGGCATCGTCGGCCTGCTGTTGGGCTACGGCATCGGTGAACTCATCGTCTATGCGGTACCGGCCTTCCGCGGCGCCCACGTACCCATGTGGGCGGCCTTCGTCTCCATCGGTTTCTCCACCACCATCGGCGTCATCTTCGGCATCGCCCCCGCCGCCAAGGCCGCCTCTCTCAACCCTATAGATGCATTAAGATACGAATAGCCTGGCTTAAGGTTGTTCAGCAATGACGGATCAGATCGTGCCCACCCTGGTGGCGCACCGCGGCTATCCTTCCAAGTACCCCGAGAACACCCTGCTGGGCATCCAGGCGGCGGTGCAGGCGGGTGCGCTCTGGTTCGAGTTCGACCTGCAGTGCTCGAAAGACCTCACGCCCTACCTCTGCCATGACGACAGCCTGCAACGCACCGCCGGGCTGGAGCGGGACATCATGGACATGCGCGACGCCGAGCTCGCGCAAGTGGACATGGGTTACGCCGCGCGCTTCGGCGACAAGTACGCCGGTACCCGGCCAACTCTGCTCACGGAGCTCATCGCCTGGCTGAAGCAGAAACCCCACGTGCAGGCCTTCGTCGAGATCAAGGCCGAGAGCCTGGAGCACTTCGGTCACGAAGTGGTGGTAGACAAGATCATGCAGACCCTCCGGCCGGGCCTCGGCCAGTGCGTCGTCATCTCCTTCGACGCCCTCAGCCTGAAACTCGCCCGCCAGCGCGGCGCGGGCCCCGTGGGTTGGGCACTGGACGATGCCAGCCCCACCACCGTGAAACTGGCGGCGGAATTCAAGCCGGAATACCTGTTCGTCGGTACGCGACTATTCGATGAGGCCCGCGCGGCCATCAAGAGCCAGCACCAGTGGGCCATCTACCAGGTGCAGGATCCCGCCAAAGCGGTGGCCCTGACCGAGCAAGGCGCGGACATGGTGGAGACCGACGCCATCGGCGAGATGCTCGCCGCCTTCCCGTGAGCCAGCGCTACGACCTCTGCATCGTCGGTGCCGGTATCCACGGCGTCGGCGTGGCCCAGGCGGCCTCTGCCGCCGGCTACAGCGTGTTGCTGTTGGAGAAGCACGGCATCGCCACCGGCACCTCCAGCCGTTCCAGCAAGCTCATCCATGGCGGCCTGCGGTATCTCGAACAGTTCCAGCTAGGCCTGGTGCGGGAGTGCTTGCAGGAGCGGGAGCTGCTGCTGAGGCTCGCACCGGACCTAGTGAAGC
>DASXYJ010000217.1:0-6925 GCA_036502565.1 Gammaproteobacteria bacterium | reverse complement strand
GGAAGGGAGATATTCCATACAGGCTATCGAAACGGCGCAGCAGGGGTGCATAGCCGATCTTCAGGTCCCACACCAACGAGTGGGTATACATCTCGGCGAATACGCTCGCGTCATCCAGGTCGGGTGTCACGCCAAGTTCGTGGTAGATGTGCGCAGCGGTCAGGAGGTTACCGATCGATGGATAGTAGTAGCTGCGTATCGAGGCGTCGTTGTCCTCGAAGAACCGTACCGGCTTGCTCTCGTAACCCGGGTGCAGTTCCATCATGAGCCGGGTGTTCTCGCCGTAGCGGAGCCCCGCAAGCTGCATCTCCCGGCTGAAGCGCTGCATCATGGTGTAGCGCTCCAGGATGTTTGCACCACCCTCGGCCAGCACCAGCACCAGCACGTCATAACCCTGCGCTTTCAACCGGTCCCGGATCAGATCCGGATCCAGTCCCAGCTTGGTCTCACTGCTGCCATCCACCAGCAGCATGTTCTTCAGCACATGTCCGCCGGCCTCTGCGTCGCGCACGCGGTCGATGTCGTGCCTGATGATCTGATCATCCTCGTTATCGACCACCAGGTCGCCGGCACGGACCACGAACTGCACAATGCCGAACAGCACCACGAGGCCGGCCAGGAAACCCAGCAAGGCGTAACGCCGGCCTGTATCTTGCCGCACCGGCAGCAGGGTGATGGCCAGCAGCGCCAGGATGCCCACTGCGATCCTGATGGCGGCTATGTCATACATCGCGACATGTCCTCATCAGGCCGCGCAGCGGCTGGACTTGGTGGGAGGCATGAGAGACCTTATTTTGGCGCGGGATTTTAACATGCAGTCCGCAGTATCAAATCTTATGCAGCGTCCAGCCGTTGATGTTCCCGAGTGGCGAACCTGTCCGTCATTCCCGCGATATAGTCCGCCACGATCCGCGCCCGGCCTGATTCACCTTTCTCTTTCTCTTCTTGCTCCGCCCGCGCCGCGAACTCTGGCGGCAGGCGCGTGATATCCGCGAGATAGGCCTCGAACAAGCCTGTCACCATCTTCCCGGCATTGCTGGTCATCTCCCGCACGTGTTCATGTTCGTAGAGGTGCTTCCTCAGGAAGCGGTGCAACTCGGTGCTGCGCTCCTGCATGGCGGGACTGAAACCGATGAGCACCTGACCGGCTTTGCGCACGTCATCGATGCTGCCAGGCGCGGCTTCCTTGAGCCGCTTCTGGCTCTCGGCGATCAGATCCGTGATGAAGGCGTTCATCATCCGCCGCACCGTCTCGTGGATGAGCCGGCGTAGCGCGACGTCCGGGTAAGCCTTCAGCACTGTCTGGGAGTGTTCCCGGAACAGGGAAGTGTGCTGCAGCTGTTCGACGCTGATGAGCCCAGAGCGGAGGCCGTCGTCCACATCGTGGTTGTTGTAGGCGATGGCGTCCGCCACGTCCACCAGCTGGGCCTCCAGGGAAGGATGGCTGCGGTCGATGAAACGCTGGCCCACGTCTCCCAGTTCCCGGGCGTTCTTGAGGGAGCAGTGTTTCAAGATGCCTTCCCGGGTCTCGAACGTGAGGTTGAGTCCCGGGAACTCGGCGTAGCGCTCTTCCAGCAGGTCCACCACCCGTAAGGACTGGAGGTTGTGCTCGAAGCCGCCGTAGGGCGCCATGGCGGCATTCAGGGCGTCCTGGCCCGCATGGCCGAAGGGCGTGTGCCCCAGGTCATGGGCCAGGGCGATGGCCTCTGTGAGGGGCTCGCTGAGCCCCAGCACCCGGGCCACGCTGCGGGCGATCTGGGCCACTTCCAGGCTATGGGTGAGGCGGGTGCGATAGAGGTCGCCCTCGTCGTAGACGAAGACCTGGGTCTTGTACATGAGCCGCCGGAAGGCGGTGGAATGGATGATCCGATCCCGGTCCCGATCGTGCTCGTTGCGATAGGTGGGAGAAGGTTCAGGGAAGCGGCGGCCGCGAGAGGAATCGGGGTGGGCGGCGTAGGGAGCGAGGGGAGGCGTGCCGCGCATGGGATGTCTTTTAGACGGGTTCCGCTTCGAGGGTGGCTTCGAGTGCGGCATCGTCGAATTCCGTGGTCACTATCGCCTGGCCGATGCTCTTCGGCAGCACCAGCCGCAACTGGCCTGCCAGTACCTTCTTGTCGCGGCCCATGTGCTTGCGCATCTCCTGTGAGGAGATGTTGTCCGGCGGCGTGATGGGCAGGCCGGCACGCTCCAGGAGGCGGCACAGGCGCCGGTATTCAGTCTGCTTGAAGCTGCCCTGGCGCACCGAGAGCGCCGCGGCCATGACCAGGCCCACCGACACCGCCTCGCCGTGCAGCCACTCACCGTGGCCGAGGGCGGTCTCGATGGCGTGGCCGAAGGTATGGCCTAGGTTCAGCAGCGCCCGCTCGCCCTGCTCGCGCTCGTCGGAGGCGACGATGGCGGACTTGATCTCGCAAGAGCGCACCACTGCGTGGTCCAGTGCTTCCTCATCCCGCGCCACCAGTGACTGGATGTTGGATTCCAGCCACTCGAAGAAGCGGATGTCCTTGATGAGGCCGTACTTGATGACTTCAGCCAAGCCCGCGCTGAACTGGCGCGGTTCCAGCGTATCCAGCGTGCCGGTGTCTGCCACCACCACCAGGGGCTGGTGGAAGGCGCCGACCATGTTCTTGCCGTAGCGGTGGTTGATGGCGGTCTTGCCGCCCACGGAGGAGTCCACCTGGGCCATCAGCGTGGTCGGGATCTGCACGTAAGCGATGCCGCGCTGATAGCAGGCAGCGGCGAAGCCGGTGAGATCGCCCACCACGCCACCGCCGAGGGCCAGCAGCGCCGTATCGCGCCCGTAGCCGCTCTTGAGGAGCGCGGTGAACACCAGGTCCAGGGTCTCCCAGTCCTTGTTCTCCTCGCCGTGGGGCAGCGTGACGCTCTCCACCACCAGAGGCTTCAGCGCGCTCTTGAGCTTGTCCAGGTACAGCGGCGCCACCCGGTCGTCTGTGACGATGCACAGGCGTTCCTTCTGCAGGCGCTCACGGATGAGCATGCCCTGGTTGAGGAGGCCGTAACCGATGTGGATCGGGTAGCTGCGCTTGGAGAGCTGGACGATTAAGGTTTTCATCGAAGGATCTGGGTACTCAGCTGGAAGCGACCCCGCGCCGTCCCAGTTCGTCGATTATACGCTGGCTTATCTGCTTCACCTGGCCGCTGTCCGTGTCCACCGTGAGCTGGGCCAGGCCCTCGTAGAGCGGCGCACGCACCTCGAAGAGTTGCTTCAGGCGTGTCTCCCGGTCTTCCGTGTGCAAAAGAGGCCGGTTCTTGTTCTGGGCGGTACGGGTCGCCTGGGCGTCCAGGGAGGCCTTCAGGTAGATGACGAAGCCCCGGGACTGCAGGGCTTCCCGGTTGACCGGGTCCAGCACCGCGCCGCCGCCGGTGGCCAGCACCAGGCGCTGCCGCTGGGTGAGCTCGGCGATGACTTCCCGTTCGCGCCTGCGGAAACCAGGCTCGCCTTCCTTCTCGAAGATGAGGGGTATGTCGACGCCGGTACGGCGCTCGATTTCGTGGTCTGCGTCCAGGAACTCGAGCTGCAGTTGCCGCGCGAGTTCCTTGCCTATCGCCGTCTTGCCGGCCCCCATGGGGCCGATGAGGAACAGCCGCGATGCATCGTGCTGCACGATACGCCGCGGCTCCGGAGTCTTACTGTCCGATCGCCGTGGCGATCGTCTGGTCGACGATCTTGGGCGTGACGAAGATCAACAACTCGTCCTTGTTGTTGATGGTCTGGGTGTTGCGGAACAGCCAGCCGAGCAGCGGCAGGTCGCCCAGCAGCGGCACCTTGGTGGAAGCGACGGTCTGGGTGGTCTCGTAGATGCCGCCCAGCACGATGGTGTCGCCGTTGTTCACCAGCACCTGCGTCTTCACGTCGCGGGTATCGATGGAAGGCACGCTGCCGCCGGTGGCGCTCTGCACGTTCTGGCCGACCTGGTCGTCATGCACGTCGAGGTCCATGATGATCCGCTCGTCCGGGGTGATCTGCGGGGTCACGTCCATGCTCAGCACCGCGTCCTTGAAGGCCGTGGTGGTGGCGCCGGAAGCCGAGGCCTGCTGGTAGGGGATCTGCACGCCCTGTTCGATGTGGGCCAGCTTCTGGTCGGCGGTGATGACGCGCGGGCTGGACACCACCTCGCCCTGACCTTCGGACTGCAGCGCCGAGAGTTCCAGGTCGACGATGGAGCTGCCGCGCAGCACCGAGAAGGCGATGGCGCCGGCCGAAGGGGCCGAAGGCAGGTTCACGTTGAGGCGGTCGTTCACGGCCGGTACGGTGAAGATGTTCTTCGGCGGGGTGCCGTTCAGGCCGGCGATCTCGCCGGTGTTGATGGCATCGGTGCCGCCGATGCTGCCCGAGGTGCTCAGCACCGAGCCCGGGTTGAAGCGCACGCCGGTGTAGCCCAGGCGCGCACCCAGGTCACGGGTGAAGTCGTTGTTGGCGATCACCACGCGCGACTCGATCAGCACCTGCTTCACCGACACGTCCAGCCGCGCTACCAGGGCGCGGATGTTGGTGATGTTCTCGCCGGTGTCCTGCACCAGCAGCGTGTTGGTGCGGGTGTCCACGCTCACGCTGCCGCGCTTGGACAGCATGCTGCTGTCGCCGGTGCCGCTCTTGAGCAGGTTCATGAGGTCGGTGGCCTTGGCGTAGTTCACCTGGATGAAGGCCGACTGCAGCTGTTCCACCTGCTGCATGGTGGTCCGGGCCGAAGCCTCGGCGGTCTCCTGCGCGGAGATCTCGGAGGCGGTGCCCACCATCATCACGTTGCCGTATTCGCGGGTGGCCAGGCCCTTGGTGTGCAGGATGATGTCCAACGCCTGGTCCCAGGGCACGTCCTGCAGGCGCAGGGTGATGTTGCCGTTCACGGCGTCGGATACCACGATGTTCTTGCCGCTGGCGTCCGCCAGGATCTGCAGCACCGCGCGCACGTCGATGCTCTGGAAGTTCAGGCTGATTTTCTGGCCGCCGTACTGCTTCTTGGCCGCCTGCTGGGCCAGGGCGGACTGGGTCAGGGGCTTCAGTTCCACGGAGAAGGTGTTGTCGCTCTGATAGGCGAGCTTCTCGAACTGGCCGGTGGAATGGATGATGAGCTGCGAGCCGGTGGGCGTGTTCTGCGCGTCCACGTACTGCACGGGCGTGGCGAAGTCGGTCACGTCCATGCGCCGCACCAGCTCCTCGGGGAGCCGCGCGCCGATGAAATCCACCGCCAGGTTGCCGTTCACGTCATGCACGTTGCCGACCACACCGGGATTCGGCAGGGTCACCACGATCTCACCGGCGCCGTCCTTGTCGCGGCGGAAGTCCACGCCCGCGATCTGGCCGGGCGCGGCCTGCACGGGCGCGGCGTGCTGCTGCACCGGGGCCGGCTTGGGTGCCGGCGCGCTGGCCACGGCCTGGGTCGCGGCAGGCTTGGAAGGAGCGGGGACTGGGACTGGCACGGCGACCGGCGCCGCGGCTACGGCAGGAGCCTGGTCCGTCGGAGCGCTGCTGGTCTGCTGGGGGCCGAAGCTGGTGATGCCGGCGCTGGCCACGGAGGTGTCGGAGGCGTTGGCGCCCACGATCACGTAGACGATGTTGCCATCCACCTTGGTGGTGTAGGGGACCAGCGCGGTGAGGTTGATCACCACCCGCGAGCGGTCGCCCGCCTCGGCGGTGAGGATGCTGTTGACCATCCCCGCCTGCACGTCGGTCTTGCGGTCCTTGGTCCCGAGCCGCGTGTCGGCCAGGTCCAGGGCGATGCGCGCCGGCTGGTTGACGGTGAAGGAGAGCGGCGTGGTGGAAGGCGCGCTGGCCAGCGTGAGTGCGATCTGCACCCGGTCGCCGCCGAGCTTGGTGGCGGTCACTCCGGTGAGCTGGTTGTGGCCCGCCTGGTCGTCCGCGAAGGCGGGCGCCGCGATGAGCGCGAGCGCGATGAGCGCATAGCGCAGCGGATGATGCAGGGTGGTGGTGTTCATGGCCTTCTACCTCACTTATTCGCTCAGCGTCACGTCGGTGATCCGCTCGGACCAGCCGCCAGCGCCGTCCGGGACCATCTCGTGCAGCTTGATGTCGGAATCGGTGATGCTGATGATCTTCCCGTAGTTCTGACCCATGTAGTTACCCATCGAGACCCGGTGCAGGATGTTGTCGCTGTCGCGCACCAGGCCGAAGAGCTTGCCGTCGATGGTGAGCGTGCCCACCATGCGCAGGCCGTCGAGCGGGAACTGCTCGAGGTATTCCTTGTTGCGGTTGAAGTCCGGATGCAGCCCGGCCACCGTGGTGCCCTTGGGTGCCAGGGCGTTGGAGTCGCCGCCCTGCACGAAGGGCGAGCGCATGTCCTGGTCCGCGTAGGTGTAGACCTCGAAGGGCTTTATCTGCGGGATGGGATCGATGTGGCCACCCTTACGCGCCTTCACCTCGTTGGTGTACTGGCGCAGGTCGCCCATGCGGTCGCCGCAGGCGCTGAGGCTGGCCATCAGGCCGGCGCCGATGAAGAGATAGGCGACGCGGCGGCTCATCCGGCGTCTCCCGAGCCCTTCTTGGCGGGCTTGGCCTTGGCCTTGGGCTTGGCGGCCTGCTGCTCGTCATCCTCGAGATAACGGTAGGTCTTGGCGGTCAGGGTCATGGTCAGGTTGTTGGTACCACTGGTACCGCTGACGCCGCCGGACGCAGGCTTGATGACGATGTTGTGCAGCGTGACGATGCGCGGCAGCGCGGCCACGTCGCTCACGAACTTGCCGAAGTCGTGGTAGCCGCCCTCGAGCTGCAGGTCGATGGGTTTCTCGGCGTAGAAGTCCTTGGCGGCTTCGGTGCCGGGGCGGAACAGGTCTTGCTTCAGGCCGTCCACCTGGGCTGCCTGGGCGAGGTCCTGCAGGATGCTCGGCAACTCGGTCTTGCCGGGCAGCTGCCTCAGCATGGTGCCGAAGGACTTCTGCATGTCATCCA
>DASXYJ010000216.1:0-2137 GCA_036502565.1 Gammaproteobacteria bacterium | reverse complement strand
GTGCGCAGGTAACCGAAGCGCGATACGGCGATGACGCGGTATCCGGAGAGCGGCGCGGCGATCATCAGGCCCTGATCGAAACCGCCGCCGGCCCCGTGCACCACCAGCAGCGGCGGGCCTTCGCCCCTGACCGCATATTCGATGGGGCCGCAGCGGGTCTCGACCACCTGGCTGCCGGAGCCGATGCGCTCACGGGCCGCGGCGAGGTCATGCCGGTAAGGCGGGACGAGCCAGGTGCAGCCGCTCATGGACAGCAGCGCAAGCAGCGCGCAGGCGGCACGTCCGATCCTTCCATAGATCTTCCCTCGCGGGATCATGTGGTCCACCGCATACCTTGGCACCTACTACGGCGACTGGCGCAATCTGCGCTACATATTCGATGGACCGCCCGCTGGGCCGATCACCGGCTGAGGGCGTAGATCAGGATCGCGGCCGTGGCGGCGACGTTAAGGGACTGCACCGCGCCGGAACCGGGGATGGTGAGGGTCTCGTCACAGGCGGCGAGGGTCTCGGGCGCGAGGCCGTGCTCCTCGTTGCCGAGGATCAGGGCGAAGGGACGCTCCGTGCGCTTGAGGTCGCCCAGCACTTTGCCGCCCTTGGCGTCGGTGGCGACCACGCGATGACTCTCGCGCAGCTTCGCGAGCGCGCGGGTGAAACGGGCGGCGCGGTAGAGCCGGACATGCTCCATGCCGCCCTCGGCTACGCGGTAACTGGAATCGGAAGGCAGCGCCTGGGAGGAATGGTCGGACAGCACGATGCGCGGGATCCCGAGGAAGGCCGCGGTGCGTACGATGGCGCCGAAGTTGTGCGGGTTGCTGACGCCATCCAGCACCAGCAGCAGGCGCTGCTCGGAGGCCCAGCGCGCCGCCTCGGCGGGATCGAAAGTCTGCACCGGCAGAGGCTCCGCCAGGGCCACGATGCCGCCGTGCAGCTTGGTGCCGGCGACCCGTTCCAGCTCGTCGGCTTCCGCCAGGTGATAGGGCCTGCGCGAGCGGGCCATGAGCGAACAGAAGGCCCCAGCCTGCAGCTTGTTCTTGTGGTCGAAGAACAGCTTCTCGACACGCTCCGGCGCGGTGGCGAACAGGGCCGAGACCGCCGGCAGGCCGGTGACGCGCAGCAGCTTGCCGGTCTCTTTGCGCGAGCGGGGCTTCAAGGGCGCATCCTTTGACTCGTATGGCCGCTACAGACGTGCATCGGAGGGCAATTAGAACACGTTGCTGATGAGCCAGCGAGCGCCGTCGATGAGGTCCCGGACCTGGAGCTTGGTGGGCGCTTCGCCCCCGGCGCGGGAGCGGTCGCTGATCTCGGCGAGCCAGGTGGCCTGGGCATGGACGGGGATGTCGAAGACCTTCGCGGCGTGGAGCGCATCTATATATTCCCGGAGCAAGGGGGTCTGCTTGCGGAACTTGAGCCGGTGCTTGGCGGCGAGCTTCTTCAGCCAGCCTTCCAGAACCGTGGCGGCCAGGGCGCCGGCGGAGCGCTCATCGACGCCCATGAGGTGGCGGGCGGTCTCGAGGAAGTCCAGTTGCAGGCCCCGCTGCGTCTGCTCGTCCGTGTCCATCTCGGCCCAGCCGACGCGGTCCGAGACGGACTTGAGGATGGCCAGCTGGTTCCTGAGACAGCGGGCGGTCTTCTCGATGGGATCATGCTCGTCGGAGAGGAACACCCTGCCGCGGAAGTAATCCTGGATGACGTAGCTGCTGGTATCGCCCCAGGGATACCTCGGGTCCACCACGTAGAAGGATTGGAACTCCGCGTAGCGGTCCAAGGCCAGCTGCTTCATGAGCGGCAGGGCGCGGGAGTACCAGGACTGGTAGCTCTCCTCGAAAGATTCCACTTCATCTTCGGCGAGGGCCTTAGCCAGGGCGCCGCCTTCCTGGTGGAGGGTCTCCAACTGCTTGCGTGCGGTCTCTTCGGTGAGCATCTGCCTCGTCTCCATCCATATAGATGGAGCGGACTCTGCGCATGCCGGGATCAAATGGATAGCCCCTCCCCAGGCAGGGGGGTCAAGTCAGTGACTCTTTTGTGACAGTGGGGAGGGGCTTGTGCCGCTCAGAAGAACGTGGTGTGGCACTGATCAATTTGAGAAATAAGACGATTTCTCGGCGGGGAAATAAATGGGAAGCTCGACGTGCAA